>DASRZO010000244.1:0-9442 GCA_035686405.1 Pseudomonadales bacterium
TCTGGCGCATCCCGCGGCGCCGAGTCACGTCTCGGCTTTGATGAGCGGCGTCATGACGAAAGTCGCGATCTACGGTTTCGTCCGGATCGCATTCGACCTACTCGGCGAACCGGCGAACTGGTGGAGCGTCGTCGTCCTTTCGATCGGCGGCGTGACCGCCGTGCTCGGCGTGCTGCAGGCGACGCTGCAAGACGATCTGAAGCGGCTGCTCGCCTACAGCACCGTCGAGAATGTCGGCATCGTGTTCGTCGGTCTCGGTCTCGCACTGGCGTTCGAAGCCGGTGGGCTCAAATGGGCCGCGGCGCTCGCGTTCGTCGCGGCGCTGCTCCACGTACTCAACCATTCTCTGTTCAAGAGCCTCTTGTTCTACGGCGCGGGTGCCGTGCACGCATCGACGCACGAGCGCGACATGGAACACCTCGGCGGGCTGATTCATCGGATGCCGGTCACGGCGTTTGCGTTTTTGATCGGTGCAATGGCGGTATCGGCGTTGCCGCCCCTCAACGGGTTCGTCTCTGAGTGGCTGACGTTCCAGGCGATTTTGGTCAGTCCGCAACTCGCGGCGTGGGGCTTGAAGTTCCTGATTCCGGCCGTCGGGGCAATGCTGGCGTTGGCCGCGGCGCTCGCGGCAGCGTGTTTCGTAAAGGCGTTCGGGCTGGCGTTCCTCGGTCGACCGCGCTCGGCGGCCTCGCAGCTCGCGCACGACGCTCGGCCGACGTCGCTCGCGGCGATGGTGATCCTGGTGGTGTTGTGCGTGGCGGCCGGCATCGTTCCCGGTTACGTGATCGACGCGCTCGCGCCGTTGACCGATGCATTCGTCGGCGGCCGCATGCCGCCGCAGGCCGACCAATCGTGGCTGACGATCGTGCCGATCGACGCGGCGCGCAGTTCGTACAACCCGTTCGTCGTGTTCCTGTTCGCCGCGCTCGCCGCATCGCTCGCGGCATTCGTGATTCATCGCGTGGCGTCGCGCGCCATTCGTCGCGCGCCGGCGTGGGACTGCGGTTTTCCGGACGCGAGTCCGGCGCTGCAGTATTCGGCGTCCAGCTTTGCACAGCCGATCCGACGCGTGTTCGGCACGTTGCTGTTTCGTGCGAAGGAACGCGTCGCGTTCGCGAAACCGGGCGAAGTCGGCGCGGCCCACTTCTCGGTCTCGGTACGCGACGTGTTGTGGGAGTCGCTGTATCTACCGCTGGCACGCTTGGTCGAGTTCGTGTCCGAGCGTGCGAACCGCACGCAAACGTTGACGATCCGCCAGTATCTCGGCCTCGTCTTCATCACCCTCGTCAGTCTGTTGGGACTGCTCGCGCTATGGCAATGATGCCGTGGGAATGACGCTGTGGATGTGACGGCGCAACTGGTCCTGCAAGCGGCGCAGATGCTGCTGGTGCTCGCGGTCGCACCGCTGTTGACCGGTTTCGTTCGAAAGCTGAAATCGCGCCTACAACAACGGCGCGGTCCCGCCGTGCTGCAGCCGTATCGTGATCTATGGAAGCTGCTGCACAAGGAAGCGGTCGTCGCCGACAACGCATCGTGGCTGTTCCGCGTTGCGCCGTACCTGATCTTCGCGGCGACGTGGACCGCGGCATCGCTGGTCCCGACGTTCGTCACGGGGCTCACGCTCAGCATGTCCGCGGACCTGATCGCGATCGTCGCGCTGCTCGGTAGCGCGAGGTTCTTTTTGGCATTGGCCGGCCTCGACATCGGCACGAGCTTCGGCGGCATCGGGTCGAGTCGCGAGGTGATGATCGCGTCGCTGGCGGAGCCCGCGCTCGTCGTCGTCGCGTTCACGCTCGCGTTGATCGCGGGATCGACGCAGCTCTCGGTGATCGCCGCGTACATGACGTCCGGCGACGTCGGGCTGCGCGTGTCGCTCGGACTCGCCGCCGCGGCGCTGATCATCGTCGCCATCGCGGAGAACGGGCGCATTCCCGTCGACAATCCCGCCACGCACCTCGAGTTGACGATGGTGCACGAGGCGATGGTGCTCGAGTACTCCGGACGCCACCTCGCCGTCATCGAGTTCGCCGGTTCGCTGAAGCTGCTGCTGTATGTGTCGCTGATCGCCGCGGTCTTCCTCCCGTGGGGACTGGCGCCGCCTGCGGCGAACCCGGCGGCGTATGCTCTCGGGCTCGGTGCTTACGCACTGAAGGTCGCGTTCGCCGGCATCTTGCTCGCGCTGTTCGAGACGACGATTGCGAAGATGCGCGTGTTTCGCGTGCCGGAATTCCTCGGCATTTCGCTGATGCTCGCGCTGCTCGGCGTGTTGTTGATGTTCGTGACGAAGAGCCTGTGACCGACTCGCTGACATACGACATCGCACACCTGTTGGCGGGCGGCATGGTGCTCGTCAGCTTCATGTTGCTGTATCAGGACCGAATGGGCGCGCTGCTGAACACGTTCGCACTGCACGCCGCGGTGTTGTCGTTGTCGGTCGCGTGGCAGGCCCACGGTCAGAATGCGCCGCACCTGTACGTCACCGCCGTCATCGCGTTGGGGCTCAAGGCCATCCTGATTCCATCGGCGTTGCGCCGGATCGTGCGTCGCCTCGACATCCATCGCGAGATCGAGACGACCGTCGGCATCGGCCCGACGATGCTGTTCGGCGTCGGCCTCGTGGCGCTCTCGATCGTACTGATGCTGAAGGTGACGCCCGGTTTCGATCCGCTCGGGCGGCAGGATCTCGCGTTTGCGCTCGCGGTGATCTTGCTCGGCATGTTGATGATGGTCACCCGGCGCAACGCGGTGAGCCAAGTGGTCGGCTTCATGTCGCTCGAAAACGGTCTGATCCTCGCCGCCTCCGGCGCACGCGGCATGCCGCTGGTCGTCGAGATCTCCATCGCATTTTCGGTGCTGATCGCGTTCATCGTGATCGGTCTGTTTCTGTTCCGAATTCGCGAACGGTTCGACAGCGTCGATCTGTCGGCGCTGAACGTCTCGCGCGGAGACGCGCCGTGAACGACCTGTCGCAGTGGCCGTTCGTCGGCGTGTTGGGCGCGCCGCTCGTCGCCGCGGCGGCACTTGCCGCCATCCGCAGCTATCGCGTCTCCGCGACGGTCAATGCGATTGCGTCCTTCGTCACGTTGCTCGGCGCGTTCGCGTTTCTCGCGATCAAGCCCGCGCCCGGCGCGTTGCTCTTCATCGACGATCTCAACATCGTCTTCATCGTCGTCAACGCCTTCGTCGGGTTCACGACGAGCGTGTTCAGCGCGAGCTACATCGGCCACGAAATCGAAACGGGCCGACTGACGCGCAATCACGTGCGGTTCTACCACGCGATGTTCCAAGCGATGATGTTCGGCATGAACCTCGCGCTCGTCGCGAACAACATCGGTTTGATGTGGGTCGCGATCGAGCTCGCCACGCTGACGACGGTCGTGATGGTCGGCTTGTACCGCACGCACCAATCGCTCGAAGCCGCGTGGAAATACTTCATTCTCGGCAGCGTCGGTATCGCGCTCGCGCTCTTCGGCACGACGCTCGTCTACGTCGCGGCGCTGCCGGTACTCGGCGAAGGGCTGCAGACGATGGCGTGGACGAATCTGATGGCGCACGTTGCGCAATTCGAACCCGCGATCCTGAACCTCGCGTTCGTATTTCTGCTGCTCGGATACGGCACGAAGGTCGGCCTCGTGCCGGTGCACGGCTGGTTGCCGGATGCGCACGCCGAAGGTCCGACGCCGATCTCGGCGGTGCTGTCGGGACTTTTGCTGAACGTTGCGCTCTACGCGGTGCTGCGGTTCAAAATGCTGATGGCCGGCAATGCCGGCGCGGTTGCGCCGGGGCCGTTGATGATCGGGATGGGACTCGCGTCGCTGTCGTTCGGCGCGCTGATGCTGTATCGACGGCGCGACATCAAGCGATTGTTCGCGTACTCGTCGATCGAACACATGGGCATCGTCACGTTCGCGTTCGGCGTCGGCGGGCCGCTCGCGAACTTCGCGGGGCTCCTACACATGGCGATGCACAGTCTGACGAAGTCGGCGATCTTCTATGCGGTCGGCCACGTCGCGCAAATCAAAGGCACGCAGCGAATCGCCGACATCCGCGGCCTCACGCATTCGCATCCGTTGCTCGGGTGGGGACTGGTGCTCGGCGTGCTCGCGATCGCGGGCATTCCGCCGATGGGGATCTTCATGAGCGAGTTCCTGATCGTCACGTCGACGATGGATCGCATGCCGTGGCTGGCGGCGCCGCTCGTCACGGGTCTCTTGCTCGGGTTCGGCGCGCTGCTCAAACAGCTCAACGCAGTCGCGTTCGGCGAACCGACGCCGAATCACGCACCGGGCGACGCGTCGTATCTGCCGTTGTACGGACATCTCGCGCTCGTGCTGACCGGGGGCATCTTCTTACCCGCCTCGCTCGTGCAGTGGTTCCAGACGATCGCGCGGCTGCTCGGGTGAACGGCGATGGCTGAAGGACCGATCGATGCGCTCGCGCGGCAACGTCCGCTCGGTGCCGGGCCGTTGGCGCGCACGATCGTCGATGTCGCAGGATGGGAAGCGCTCGCCGCCGAACTCGCAAACGGCGATGCGTGGTCGCTGCTCGCGCATTGGGCAGAGCCGGGCGCCGTGCACGCGGCGGTGTTCGACGCGCGCGACGGCGCGGTCGCCGTTGCCACGTTGATCTGTCCGGCGAATCGTTTCCCGTCGCTCGGGCGCCGCCATGCACCGGCGATACGGCTCGAGCGCGCGATTCGCGACTTGCACGGCATCGTCGCCGATCGTGCACCGGACCTGCGGCCGTGGCTGGACCACGGCCGTTGGCCGCTACGCCATCCGCTGGCGCCGTTGCCGGACGCGCCGGTTGCACCGCCGCCGTATTCGTTTCTCGTCGCAGAAGGCGAGGGGCTGCACAAGATTCCGGTCGGACCGGTGCATGCGGGCATCATCGAGCCCGGCCACTTCCGCTTTTCCGCCAACGGCGAAACAGTGGTGCGGCTGGAAGAACGCCTGGGCTACGTGCACAAGGGGATCGAATCGCTGTGGCAACACGCGCCCATCGATCGCGCGACGCGAATCGCGGCTCGGATATCGGGCGACAGCACGGTGGCGACGTCGTTCGCTTTCGCGCGCGCGGTCGAGGCGGCGCTCGGCGTCGCGGTGCCGCCGCGTGCGACCTGGCTGCGCGGTCTGATGGCCGAACTCGAGCGGATCGCGAATCACCTCGGCGACATCGGTGCGATCTGCAACGACGCCGCGTTCACGCTGATGCACGCGCACTGCGGCGTATTGCGCGAGCGCGTGCTGCGCGCGTGCGCGGTCGCGTTCGGGCATCGTTTGATGATGGATCGAATCGTGCCCGGCGGCGTTGCGCTGGATCCGAGCGACGACGGCCTCGCGGCGATCCGCGCGGCCCTCGGTGAAATCGACGGGCGCTTCCCGCAGCTGATCGAGCTCTACGACGACACGCCGTCGCTGCAAGACCGTACGGTCGGCACCGGCGCGCTGAGCACGGCGCTCGCGCGCCAGTTTGCTGCCGGCGGCTACGTCGGACGCGCGTCCGGTCGGGATTTCGATGCGCGCCGCGCGGTACCGTACGCGCCGTACGACGCGCTCGTCTTCGACGTTCCTGTCCGGACCCAAGGCGACGTCGACGCTCGCGTGTGGGTTCGCATCCTCGAAGTTCGAGAGAGCGTTCGCCTGGTCCGAGCGATCCTGGACCGATTGCCCGACGGGCCGGTGCAGCACGACGGCGTGGCGCGCCCGGACGGGGTCGTTAGCGAGGGAGCCGCCATGGTGGAGGGGTTTCGCGGCGACTATTTCGCCTGGGTGCGGGTCGACGAACAGGGCCGGATTGCACGCGCACACGTGCGCGATCCCTCGTGGTTCCAGTGGCCGTTGCTCGAAGCGGTGGTCGAAGGGAACATCGTGGCCGACTTCCCGTTGTGCAACAAATCGTTCAACTGCTCTTACTCGGGCCACGATCTGTAGATGCGCAGACTCCTGTTCCAAAGCGTGATCAACCGTCCCGTCACCGAAGCGGCGCCGGCGCTCGACGAAGCGGCATTGGCGGAACTCGCTGCGCGCATCGATTCGGCCGCGCGGCGCCGGCTCGGCCGCAGCCTTGCGATCCGCGCGGTCGACGCCGGTTCGTGCAACGGTTGCGAGCTCGAAATTCATGCGCTCAACAACGCGGTCTACGATCTGGAGCGATTCGGGCTGCGCTTCGTCGCGTCGCCGCGCCACGCCGACGTGCTGTTGGTGACCGGGCCGTTGGCGCGCAACATGCGCGAAGCGTTGGAGCGAACGTACGTGGCGACACCGGCGCCGAAATGGGTCGTCGCGGTCGGCGATTGTGCGATCGACGGCGGCGTCTTCGCCGGCAGTTATGCGGTGTGCGACGGCATCGGCAGCGTGGTCCCGGTCGATCTGAAGATCAACGGCTGTCCGCCGACGCCGGAACAACTGCTGCGCGGCCTGTTGGCGCTGTTAGAGGCGAACGCCTGACGGCGACGAGGTGGCGGTGACGACGTCGGACATCGCGTTGCGTTGGCGAGATCGATGTGATGCACGCGCCTGCGTTCATGCGTTCGCGCCGCTGCGGGCCCACCCCACCGTCCACGGTCGTCGACGCAGGTCGCCAACGGAATCGCCATGGCGCACGTGATCGAGCCGGCGTTGACGGGGCGCTCGAAATGCCGCGGCTGCGGCGCGGCGATCGGCCAGGGGACACTGCGTTTCGGCGAACGCATCGCCAACGTATTCGGCGAACGCGAAGCGACACTGTGGTTCCACCTACAGTGCGCCGCGTACAAGCGGCCTGAGGCGTTATTGACGGTGCTGCCCGACGGACGCCTGACGGAGGCCGAACGCGCTCGTCTGCGCGCGGACACGGAACGCAGCGTCGCGCATCGCCGCTTACCGCGGATCGCCGGCGCCGACGTTGCGAGCGGCGCCCGTGCGCGCTGTCGCCATTGTCGCGACACGATCGCGAAAGGCGAGTGGCGTATCGCGCTCGCGATCTTCGCCGAAGGCGCGTTCCACGCGCGCGGATTCGTGCACGTACGCTGCGCGCGCGCCTACTTCGAAGCGCCCGACGAGGTCGTGATCGAGCGGGTGTGTCGCTTCGCCGCAGGCCTCGGCGAGCGCGACATCGAGGCGCTGCGCCGTGCGTTCGCGCCTTAGGTAACGGCTGCCGAGTCGGCGCCGATCCGTTCGCCGCCGCGCACGGCATCCGGCCCGGCGACGGTCGCCCGGTTAGGCGGCGTCGTTTCCGTGCGGAAAGCGCTCGCGTAGCCACTCGCCGAGCACGCGGCACGCGTCGCTCGCGGTGAAGATTCCGGCGAGCCGTCCGTGGCCGGTGACCAGCGCCGCGCCGATGTGTCGCTTGGCCATCGTCAGGACGACCTCGCTGAGGGGCGCGTCGATGTCGACGACATAGGGGTCGGCGACGAACGCGTCCTCGACGGTCAGTTCGCGCGGATTCGGATAGTCCATCTCGGGGCCGAGCAGCAATTTGATGTCGCGGTCGGTGATGATGCCCTTCAACTCGTGATGCTGCGTGACCGGGAGATGGCGCACGTGGTGCTCCAACATCAGTCGGCGCGCTTCGAGCAACGGTGCGTCGAGCGCCACCGAGTACGGGAACGGCGACATGACCGATTTGACGTGCGGCTCGTGGTTCATTTCGCGGACCTCCGGACGACGCGGACTCAACGCAGCTTAGCGGCGGCTTCGCGCGCCGCGCGAACCTTGTCGTTTGTTTGATTGAACAGCAGTTCGCGGCGTGCCTTTTCTTCGGCGTCGGTCAGTTTGCGCTGGCCCCATTCGCGGTCTCGGGCGAAGCCCTTCTGCACCGCGGAGCGTGCGCCGACCTCGTCGACCCAACGCTTCACGTTCGGGAATTTCTCCCAGATCGTGTCGTCGATCAGCCGGTTCGCGAGCATCGCCCACGGCCACGTGATGATGTCGGCGATACTGTAGTCGGGGCCTGCGAGATAGCGATTCGCAGCGAGCTGGGCGTCCATGACGCCGCACAAGCGGTCGACCTCGCCGACGAAGCGCTTGGTGCCGTATTCGAGCTGCTTCGGATCGTCGGCGATGTTCTTCGCATAGTTCTTGAAGTGGTTGGCGTTGCCCATCATCGGACCGAGGTTCGCCATCTGCCAATGCACCCACTGCAATACCGCGTAGCGTCCCGCCGGGTCCTTCGGCAGGAATTTGCCCGACTTGTCGGCCAGGTATTCGAGGATCGCGCCAGACTCGAAGATCGAGATCGGTTTGCCGCCGCCGAGCGGATCGCGATCGATGATCGCCGGCATGCGGTTGTTCGGGCTGATGCGCAGGAACTCCGGCTTGAATTGATCGCCGCCGCCGATGTCGACCGGCAGCGTTCGATACTCGAGCCCGCATTCCTCGAGCATGATCGTCACCTTCCATCCGTTCGGCGTCGGCCAGT
Organism: Pseudomonadales bacterium; assembly: GCA_035686405.1. Lineage (GTDB taxonomy): Bacteria > Pseudomonadota > Gammaproteobacteria > Pseudomonadales > Azotimanducaceae > DATJGR01. Next base: position 8,401 of record DASRZO010000244.1, read on the forward strand.
AGTACACGTCGATCATCGTTGCGACCTCGGTTTGGAAGAATGAACGGCGATCGTACCTCAGGCGTCGACGCCGACGGACTGTCGCCGTGTCGAACACGGCGTGTCGGACGAGATTTCGACGTGCCCCGTTCTGATTACACTGCGCAGCGGTTTTCACCAGTCACTTCAGGAGATCCTCATGCGTTTTTCCCGCGTCGCGCTGATCGCTGCGATGTTCTCGTTCTCGACCGCGGCATTCGCCGCAGAATCGACCGATACCGACACCACCACCACGGCAACGACGCCGAAGACGGTGACGTGTAAAGACGGTACGACGTCGACGGCCGGGCAGGGTGCGTGCAGCCACCACGGCGGCGTGAAAGGCGCGACGACGCATTCGTCGAGCAGCAGCACCTCGAGCCACGCGTCGAGCAGCTCGACGACCCATTCGTCGACCACCTCGCATGCCAGCAGTTCGACGAACCCGAAGGGCGCGACGGCGAAGTGCAAGGACGGCACGTACTCGCACTCGAAGAGCAAGAGCGGCGCGTGCTCGAAACACGGCGGCGTGGATACGTGGATGGGCTCGAGCGCGTCGGGTTCGACGTCGGGCTGATCGCCTCCGACGTTCGAGTTCGGGCGGGTCGGCGTGAGGCCGACCCGCGACATTCGATTTGACAAAACCGGCCGGTCCCGCTGCGATAGCGAGCCGTGTGTCACTGCCGGTCCATGCATGCTCGACGTCGACGATCTGAAAGCCCGCTTCCTGAACCTCGAGTTCGACAGCATCGATTTCGTGATCGAACGCGACAACGCGCTGACGGTGGCGCGGATGTCCGGCGAAACGCGGCCCGAGTTCGTCGATCCCTCGCATCCGGAATTTCGTGCGACGCCGGCGATGATCGCGAGCCTGGCATCGGGGCGGCGATTGCCGATCAACTTCCCCGAACTCGGCGGCATACCGATGGACGGCGGCAAGGCGGTGACGTGCCTGAAGCCGGTGCGACCTGGCGCGAAGCTGAACGGCCGCACGCACCTACACGATATCTACGCGAAGAGCGGC
>DASRZO010000245.1:0-2854 GCA_035686405.1 Pseudomonadales bacterium
CGTCGGTTACGGCCTGTCGGAGTATCTCGATCAGATCGTCGACGGCGTGCCGGTCGGCATGAAGATCTGCTGACGCCGCCGTGACGGCGCGAGCTCGACGCAAACGTTAGGAGTGAGTCGATGACCTGGAACTATGGCGACATCTACGACGCCGTCGGCGCGGTGGTCGCGCCCGAGAAGCCGGCCCTGATCCACGACGATCTCGTGATCACGTGGGGTGACTTCAATCGCCGCACCAACAACCTCGCGCGGCGGTTTCTGAATCGCGGTGCGCAGGCGAGCGACAAAGTGGCCTTCTATCTGCGCAATCATCCCGCGTACATGGAAGGCGTCGCGGCGTGCTTCAAAGCTCGCCTCACGCACGTCAACGTGAATTACCGCTACGTCGCCGACGAGCTCTGGTACATCCTCGACAACTCCGACAGCAAGATCGTCGTGTACGGCTCGGAGTTCGCCGAGCAAGTGCGCGGGCTGCGCGAGCGTTTGCCGAAGGTGGAACTGTGGCTCGAAGTGTGCGAGACCACGCCGGAAGTCGAATTTGCGGTCTCGTTCGACGAGCTCGCCGAGATCGGCGACGGTTCGCCGCTCGACATTCCGCGCTCCGGCGACGACATGATCTTCCTCTATACCGGCGGCACGACCGGCATGCCGAAAGGCGTGATGTGGGCACACGTCGATCATTGGCTCGCGGGCGCGGCCGGGGCGACGCCGGCGACGAACATGATTCCGCCGAAGACCGTCGCAGAACACGCGGCCAACGTGAAGGCGGCGGGCGGCGGCGGCGTGTTGCTGCCGTGTTGTCCGCTGATGCACGGCACCGGACTCTTCACCGCGATCGGTTCGCTCGCGCAGGGCGGCGCGGTCGTGACGATGGGTGGCCATAGTTTCGATCCGGCCGAAGCGTGGACGCAGGTCGCACGCCACAAGGTCACGGGGCTCGCGATCGTCGGCGATGCGTTCGCGAAACCGCTGTTGCGCGCGCTCGACGACGAGCAAGGACGCTACGACATCAGTTCGGTCGTCAGCATCATTTCGAGCGGCGTGATGTGGAGCCCCGAAGTGAAGAAGGGTTTGCTGCGGCACAACCCGAAGATGGTATTGATCGATTCGTTCGGCGCGTCCGAAGCGATGGGCTTCGGCCGTTCGGACACGACCGCCGACGGCACGACCGAAGTCGCGAAGTTCACGCTCGGACCGTTCTGCAAAGTGTTCACCGAGGATCTGCGCGAAGTGAAACCCGGCAGCGGCGAGGTCGGCTTCGTCGCGCGCAGCGGCGCGATTCCGCGCGGTTACTACAAGGATCCGGAGAAGACTGCGAAGACGTTCCCCGTCATCGACGGCGTGCGGTATTCGATGCCGGGCGACTATTGCCGTCCCGAAGCGGACGGGACGCTGACGCTGCTCGGCCGCGGCAGCGTGTGCATCAACACCGCCGGCGAGAAGGTGTATCCGGAGGAAGTCGAGGAAGTATTGAAGGCGCACGAAGCCGTGCACGACGCGCTGGTCGTCGGCGTGCCGGACGAGAAGTGGGGCCAGATGGTGACCGCGGTCATCCAGATGGAACGCGGCGCCGCGCTCGACGAAGACGCGCTGCGCGAATTCGTGCGCACGCGCTTGGCCGGCTACAAGACGCCGAAGCGCATCATCACGATCGAGAACATCGGCCGCGCCAGCAACGGCAAAGCGGACTACAAAGGCGTCACCGCGTACGCGAAGCAAGCGTTGGGGATCGCGTGATGGCGAGCACGCTGTTCGATCTATCGGGCCACGTCGCGCTGATCACCGGATCCTCTAAGGGGATCGGCAAGGCGATCGCGCAAGAGATGGCGCGACACGGCGCGCGGGTCGTCATTTCGAGCCGCAAAGGCGACGTCTGCGAAGCGGTCGCCGCGGCGATCAACGCGGACGTGCAAGGTGCCGGCGAGGCGGTCGCGATTCCGGCACACGTCGGCGAGAAAGCCGAACTCGAGCGCTTGGTCGCCGAGACGCGCCGCCGGCTCGGCCCGATCGACGTGCTGGTCTGCAACGCCGCGGTCAATCCGTATCACGGTCCGTCGAAGGACATTCCGGACAGCGCGTTCGACAAGATCATGAGCGTCAACATCCGCTCGAATCACTGGCTCGCGCACCTCGTGCTGCCGGAGATGGTCGAGCGCAAACGCGGCTCGATCATGATCGTCTCGTCGATCGGCGGCTTGCGCGGCAGCACCGAGCTCGGCGCGTACGCGATCTCGAAAGCGGCGGACGTGCAACTCGTGCGCAACCTCGCGTGCGAATACGGGCCGTACAACATCCGCGTCAACGCGATTTCGCCGGGCTTGGTGCGCACCGACTTCGCCCGCGCGCTGTGGGAGAACCCGGCGAACCTCGAGCGACGCACCGCGCACGATCCGCTGCGGCGCATCGGCGAACCGGACGAGATCGCCGGCATCGCCGTATACCTCGCCTCGCGCGCCGGCAGCTTCACGACGGGGCAGAACTTCGTCATCGACGGCGGCGCGACGATCGCCTGAAGGTCGCCATCGACCGAGACGAGAGAAGAGAGAAGAGAGAAGAGAATCGAGCGTCGAACGACGGCGGAGGCCGATGCTTGCGCCGCGGGACACGCCGTAAACCCATCCCTGGGGGCTCGTGTCGCGCCGTCCAGGCGCTCCACGGTCCCGCGACGCAAGCATCGGCCTCCGCCTGCGTCGCGTACCGACCCTTTGGACGGCCGCGGTGTGTCGGGGCACGGGGGTTTGCTTCCGCCTCCCGACGGATTGGACCTGCCGCAACAGTGATCGAGGTCGAGACGGGTATGGGTTGCGCCAGACTCTGAGCGACATGGATGTCGCGACGAAGCCTACATGGAAGT
>DASRZO010000246.1:0-2437 GCA_035686405.1 Pseudomonadales bacterium
GATCGTTCACGACGGCATCGCGGCCGGTGCGCTCGGCTTCTCGAGCTCGCGCACGCTGCTGCACAAGGACAAGCACGGCATCCACGTGCCGGGCACGTTCGCCGGCAGCGACGAAATGTTGGCGCTCGGCATGTCGATGAAGGGGCTGGATCACGGCGTCTTCGAGCTCGTCTCCGACCACCTCGGCAGCGACGACGAATGGGCGTGGGTCAAGCAATTCGCCTACGCGACCGGCCGTTCGGTCACGCTCGTCGCGACCTCGGCCGGCGCGTACGAAGGCAACAAGATGTTCAACATCGCGGAAGCCGCGCGCCGCGACGGCATCGAAGTGCGCCCGCAAATGGCCGGCCGCCCGACCGGCGTGCTGCACGGCTTGCAGTCGAACTTCCACATCTTCATGCGGCATCCGACGTACGCAACGGAACTGAGGAATTTGCCCCTCGATCAGCTCGTCAGCAGGATGCGCGAGCCGGCGATGAAGGCGAAGATACTCGCCGAGCACAGCACGCTGACGCGGACGTTGTCGGCGGCGAGCCTCGACGAACTCCTGTGGCAGATCTTCCCGCTCGGCGAGAAGCCGAACTACGAACCGAACCGCGAAGACAGCGTCGCCGGCATCGCGCAGCGCGCCGGCCGCGATCCGTTCGAAGTGATGTACGACCTGCTCGTCGATCACGACGGCAAGGAACTCTTCTATCAACCGCTCGGCGGCTATCGCACGTACAACTTCGATTTCTTCCGCGCGAACATGCAGCACCCGAACATCATGTTCGGCCTGTCCGACGGCGGCGCGCATTGCGGCGTCATCGCCGACGCCGGCATGCCGACGTTCATCATCACGCATTGGGCACGCGACCGAACGAAGGGCGAACAGCTGCCCCTGGAATATCTCGTCAAGAAGCTGTCGTTCGACACCGCCTCGGCCTACGGCATGAAGGACCGCGGACTGCTCGCCGAAGGCAAGCTCGCCGACCTCAACGTGATCGATTTCGAGAAGCTCAACCTGCATCGGCCGGAAGCGATCTACGATCTGCCGACCGGCGGCAAGCGCCTCGTGCAGCGCGTCGACGGCTATCGCCACATCGTGAAGAGCGGCGTGCCGATCTTCGCCGACGGCGAGCATACCGGCGCACTGCCGGGCAAACTCGTCCGCGGCTGACGTCCGCGGCCGAGTCGCTTACCGTGGCGGTCCGCAAACGAACGTTCCGAGGGGAGGAACCGTGATCGTATTGAACGTGAAGATCGAAACGACGCCCGGCGCCGTCGAAGCCATGAAAACCGCGATTGCCGCGATGGAAAAGGCGAGCCGCGCGGAGCCCGGCTGCGTCGAGTACGTCTTCTGCACCGAGGTCAACAACCCGACGCAGATGCGCATCATCGAGCACTGGAAGGACATCGATGCGCTGAAGATCCACTTCACGCTGCCGCACATGGCGGCGTTCAACGAGGCAATTCGCAAGCATCCGCCGAAGAGCATGGACGTGAAGATGTTCGACGGCACGGCGCTGCCGTTTCCACCGAAATGATCGACCCCTGTGACACGTGTGTTCATCGGCGCTCCGCGCCGATGCGACGCGGGGCTCGCGAGAGTCGTGGAGGGGTCGAGTCATGCCGTACGTAGAGGGGCGCGTCGTCCATGATGCGGACGCTCACATCATGGAGACGGCCGAGATGCTCGCCGACTTCGCGAGCGAGCGCGTCAAGCAACATCTGCTCGGGTTCGACGGCAGCGCCGCGGTCGCGACCAGCGTCGCCGAACTCGAGCGCACGCTCGCGCGACACCGCGACCCGGCGTATCGCGCACTCGACGCCGATGAAATTCTGCTGCGCAAGAACTGGGCCGCGACCGGCGCGTACTACAAAGAAGATCGGCCGCGCGCGCTCGACCTGCTCGGCTTCGCGAGCCAGTTGGTGTTCAACACGTTCATCAACGGCTACAGCGCGCGGCTCGAACGCACGAGCGACGACCTCGATCTGATCTACGGCACCGCGGATGCGCACAACCGCGCGATGCTCGACTTCTGCAGCGTCGATCGGCGCCTGCTGTCGACCGCATACGTTCCGCTTGCCGACTTCGAACGTGCGCGCACGACTGCCGAACGTGCGGTTGCCGACGGATTCTCGGCGCTGCTGGTCCCGTCGATGTGTCCGCGCCGCCACTCGCCGAGCCACACCGGCCTCTTTCCGCTGTGGGCAATCGCCGAAGAAGCCGGCATTCCGATCGTCTTCCACGTCGGCGGCGGCGGCGTATTGCTCGATCCGAACTACTTCGAGAACGGCCTGCCGGTGCCGCCCGACTTTCACGGCGGCGCCGAGAACTTCCGCTCGGTCGACTACATGGCGATTCCGACGCCGGTGATGCAGACGCTCGCGACGCTGATCATCGACGGCATCTTCGAGCGCCATCCGAAACTGATGTTCGGCGTGATCGAGCAGG
>DASRZO010000247.1:0-24194 GCA_035686405.1 Pseudomonadales bacterium
CACCGTTCGAATGCATTTCGGGCCGAACGGTGGCCCCGGTCGTATCTTTTACGAGACGTACAGCAAAACCGCCGCCCATCCCGATGCCGTGCGCTTCGTGGAGAACCTGTTGGCGCAGAGCCCCGACCGCTTCGGTTCGTCGTAAACATTTGCCTGGGCAGCAATCTCGTAAAAAACTGATGCCTCTCACCGCGAGGTCCTAACGACCTCTCCATGGGGCGAAGCAGGAGACTCCGTTTTCGAAGCACCTCCTGCGATTCGTGCTATTTCGACTGGACACTTTCCGCAGCTTGTCCAGAACCTGACCTGGGTACACGCCCGAGCGTCGCAAACAAGCGCCATTTTCGAACGACCCCGAAATGGCGCGTGTGCGTTCGTGAACTCGGCGTGAGCGATACCAGTTAATCTGCCTGGCGTTTCGCCATCGCCTCAGTGATCTGCGCCTTTACCGCGTCCAGATTGAAGCTCGAGCCCTTCTGCATGGGCGGGTACTCGATCGCCGTTTGCGCCAGCTTCGCCACTTCCTGCTGGACGAAGACGAACCGCCAGAATTCGTATTTGAACCACTCCCAATAGGCGTAGCTACCGAGGTTCGCGTCCGGGCTGCCGCCCGGCCATCCCGTGTGCTCGAAGGGATCGAGGCGCAGGTTCCGCAGGATTGGCATGTCAGGATGTTCCTTGGTGCCAATCCAGCCGGTCGGCTGCGTGATGAACTGATACTTGAAGTCGTCGATCCTGACCGCGGCGAGCTGGGATTCCGTAAAGTAAAAGATCTCGTGTCGGGCCGACGGTCCTTTGCCAGTCAGCATGTCGAGTTGGTTGTACGAGTCGAGGTGGTTCTTGTAGGTCCGCCCGTCGATCTGCTTGCCCTTCAGCAACTCTTCCTTGATGTTCGGATTTCCCGCTGCAGCGACAAAAGTCGGGAACCAATCCAGTGCAGATATGATGCCGTTCTCCACTTTTCCTGCGGGCACGTGGCCGGGCCAGCGAATGATCGCCGGGCATCGGAAGCCGCCTTCATACCCCGTGCCTTTCGCGCCGTAGAACGGCGTCTGTCCACCATCGGGCCACGTGAATGCTTCGGTACCGTTGTCAGTCGTGAACACGACGATCGTGTTTTCATCGAGTCCGTTGTCTTTGAGGTACTTCATGACCGCGCCGACGGTATCGTCGAGTTCGGCCATGCCGGCCTCTTCAATCGTCCAGCCATTCTTCGAGTTGCGGAGCGCTTCGTACTTGGGCGACAGATGCGTGACAACGTGCATGCGCGACGGATTGAGCCAGAGGAAAAACGGCTTGCCGCTGCCACGAACTTTGTCGAGCCACTTGATCGATGCGTCGAGAAATTCTTCGTCTACGGTCTCCATCCGGGTCGGATAGAGCGGACCCGCGTCCTCGATCTTCTGCTTGCCAACTTTCCCCCAGCGGGGGTCGACCGTTGGATCATCTTTGTCGGTGGCCCAGCTATGGACCATGTTGCGCGGCCCGACGGTACCGAGCAGTTCTTGTGGGTAGGCGGGGTGCGCCGGATCCTCGCTCGCGTCGAGGTGATAGAGGTTTCCGAAAAACTCGTCGAATCCGTGCACGGTGGGCAGGAACTCATTCAGATCACCGAGGTGATTCTTGCCAAATTGCCCGGTGGCATACCCCATGGACTTGAGCGCGCTGGCAAGGGTTACCGCCTGTGCCGGCAGACCGATCGGCGCGCCTGCCTGACCCACTGTGGTCATGCCGGTGCGGATTGGAAGCTCACCCGTGATAAACGCCGCGCGACCCGCGGTACAACTGGCCTCTCCGTAATAATCCGTAAACCGCATGCCCTGAGCGGCCATCGTGTCGAGGTTGGGTGTCCTGCCGGCCATCATTCCTTCGTGGTATGCGCCGATGTTCCAGTACCCGACGTCGTCTCCCATGATGACGACTATGTTGGGTTTGCTATCGGCCGCATTGGCGAGAGTGGGAACGCAAAACGCCGCTGCCAGTACGAGCGAGCGAGAAATGGCCGACGCCGCAACCACGGCGCACCAGTGCATGAATTTCGTCAATCGTTCCATAGGGACCTTTCCTTTGAATTCGGGCTGCGCGGAGTTGTGCTTTCCAGAGCGATCAAACCTAACAAGCAGACGTGAATCGGACGAACCGTGTAATCCGTAGAACCCGCAATACGGTACGTGATGGAAGCGGTGACGTGCCCTATCGTCAGACGAGCTTCGCCGGACTCGGCCAGATACCTGCTTCGACGAGGCGCGCGATCGCAGAAGGTGCGGGCTCGGCGGCCGGTGCATTGCCGGCGATGATGCCGAGCAGCAGCCCCTCTGCACTGTCGTTGGGTGCATCGACGCATTCGAATCGACGCTGTACGCCGACCGGAACGGCGATGAAGTCCAACGGCTCGAGGAGCACCTGCTCGTTGCCGTTGGCGCCTTCCCATTCGAGCTTCCACGTGCCTTTGATGACCATGAAACTCTCGACCGTGTCATGGGTATGCATCAGCACGCCTTTGTTGGGTTTGGCGGCGATGAAGGCCACGCCAAAGTCGGCTTTCAAATGTGATACCCGCGCCGGGGCGGTGTCGCCGAACGGCGAATATTGACCGTCCTCTGGCGGCTGTTCGAAGCCGAGGACGTTGTAGAAAGCCCGTCGGCCCTCGGGGAGAGCCATGTCCGGCAGTCCGGTTTCGCAACGCGTCAGATCGTTGAAGCGGGCGACGCATGCGAGCATTTCTGCGCTGCTCGGTTTGACGACGGCAATGGACATGGTGAGCTCAGCGGCTGTTACGAAAGCTGCATTTGAGCGCCGGGATTGCGGCATGCTCAATCAAGCCCAGAGAATGTCTGCATCACTGAGCCGAATGCCGCAATGAAACGCAGCAACCTCAATCTCCTGATCTGTCTCGACATGCTCCTCAAGGAACGATCCGTCACGCGTGCGGCGGAACGCCTCGAGATGAGCCAACCCGGCATGAGCAACGCGCTCGCCCGCCTTCGCGAATTGATCGGCGACCCGCTATTGGTCCGGTCGGGGAACGGCTTCGTCCTGACCGAGCGAGCGCTGTCGCTGGAACTGAAGGTGCGCAGCGGTATCAAGCTCATGGAGGAGATCTTTGCCAACGAAGGGCCGCTGGACCTGCTCGAGGCGAAGGGCACCGTTACGCTCGCCGCGGCCGACTCGAACTCGATGGCATTCGTGCCTGCATTGGCCGACATCCTGAGCGACGTTGCGCCCGACGTGTCGCTGCACGTTCGCGCGCCCGACCCGGAACACATCCACGAGTGGCTCAGCGAAGGGGCGTGCGACATCGCGCTCGGTCACTTCCCCGATTTGCAGCCGGATCTGCGCAGAACACCGCTATTCCAGCAACCGCTGTCGTGCATCAGCGCGCGGCGGCAGACCCCCAACGGTACGCTCACGCAGGCGGAATATTTCGAGCGACGGCACGTCGTGTTCGGTTCGCCGTTCTCGCCGCGGTCGACGCTCGAGCAAACGCTCACCGGTGAGTTCGCCGCGGCCGGCTTCGAACGGTCGCGCACGATTTTCGTGTCGACGGGACTCGTGATTCCGTACATCGTCGCCGGCTCTTCCCACATCGCGACGCTGCCGACGTGGGTTTGCCGGCACTTTGCCGGTTTCCTTCCGTTGACCGTGTCGCCGGTGCCCATCAAGGTTTCTCCCATCGAGACCGACATGGTTTGGCATGAACGAACTCATCGCCAGGCGTTGCATGTTTGGTTGCGCGACATCTTGCGGACGATCATCCCCGGCGCCGCGGCAACGGGCATGGACATTCGCCTCGAATACTAGAGGTCATCGGCGAGGCCGCCGACGCTGCCGTTACTTGGCGACTCGTTTTTCGTGGGTTGCGCTGCGAACTCAGGTTCTTGGCTGAACGTCCGCCTTGGCCGACGCATCGTTCGCCGGTGACGATGCCGCCGGCGCGCCGGCGATTTCGATCTTCGCGGCCGCTTTGAGGGCCTCGGCCTGCTTCTTCACGTTTTGTTGCTGAAGCTGCTGTGTCAGCTGCGCTTTGACTTCGTCGAGCGACGGCGCCTCGATCGGCTTCGACTCCTCGAGCAGGATCACGTGGTAGCCGAATTGGGTTTTGACGGGCTCTTGCGTGAATTTGCCGTCGTTCAACGACTCGACCGCGGCGGCGAACTCGGGCGGCATTCTCTTCGGGTCCAACCACCCGAGCTCGCCGCCGTTGTCCTTCGAGCCCGTGTCGGTCGATCGTTCCTTCGCGAGCTTCTCGAAGCTTCCCGGGTCCTTCTTCAGTTTCGCGATGATCTCTTTGGCTTCGGATTCCTTCGGTACGAGGATGTGCCGCGTCCGGTATTCGTTGCCGGTGATCCGCGCCTTGATGCGCTCGTACGCGGCCGTGACCTCGCTGTCGGGAACGGGATTGTTCTTCACGTAGTCGTCGACGTACGCGTTGGCCAGGGCGGATTGCCTGAGTGTTTCCATTTGTTCCACCACGTCGGGGCTTTTGTCCAAACCCTTCTTGACGGCCTCGTCGGCGAGCACGATCTGCAGCGCGAGCTGATCGATGATGTTCGCGCGTGCTGCCGGCGTATCTTCGCGTCCCGCGGCGACCCCGCGCTCGGCAATCAGGTCGACCATCCGTTGGCTGATTTCCGTTCCGTTCACGGTTGCTGCGACCGGCCCCTTAGGGGGGACGTTAGCGGTAGGCTTCGCATCCTTGGCTGGATTGCATGCGGCAACGGCGAAGAGCAACGCTGCGCCGCCGAAGAGAGTCGCGGATTTGATGATGTTGTCCCCTGTCGGTGGATGCGGCGGACGCCAACGCCCGCCTATTCGATGACGCCGTCGAGTCTAAGCGGGTCGCTCGACGGGCCGCTGATCCTCAACCGGCGGGAACACTCCGGTCAAGGTGAGGTCGCCTGCTTCTTGAAACCTAGGGCGCAGAACGGTCCCAAAAGCAACGCTTCTTTTTTTGCACGACTCATTCAAAAGCGTGGGTGTCGAAACTTCGGTCCGGGGTAATGTCGGAGGCCCAGAAGAGCAACTGAAAACGGAGGGACACATGGCGACAAAGAGGTTGATTGCGTGTTGGTTGGCGGCGGGTGCGCTGATCGCGGCGGCGTCGATGCCGGCGTCCGCGGCTGACAAACCGAACATCGTCGTCATCATGGGCGACGACATCGGGATGTGGAACATCGGTGCCTATCACCGCGGTTTGATGGCGGGGCGGACCCCGAACCTCGACAAGATCGCGAAGGAAGGGATGATGTTCACCGACTACTACGCCGAGGCGAGCTGCACGGCGGGCCGGGCGAACTTCATCACCGGCGAGCTGCCGATCCGCACCGGCATGACGACGGTCGGTCAGGCGGGCGCTGCGATCGGCTTACCGGCGGAAGCCGTGACCATCGCGACGATCTTGAAGTCGATGGGCTATGCGACGGGACAGTTCGGCAAGAATCACTTGGGTGACCGCAACGAATTCTTGCCGACGGTGCACGGGTTCGACGAATTCTACGGCTACCTGTACCACCTCGACGCGATGGAGGACCCGTGCCATCCGAACTATCCGCAGAACCTGCTGAACGTCGTGGGTCCGCGCAACATGCTGCACTCGTGGGCGACGACCACCGACGATGCGACAGTGGAGCCCCGTTGGGGCAAGGTCGGTAAGCAGAAGATCGAGGACGCGGGTCAGCTGTGTCCGACGCGCATGGAGACGGTCGACAACGAGATCCGCGACTACGCGCTGAAATTCATCGACAAGGCAAAAGCCGACGGCAAGCCGTTCTTCGTGTGGCTCAACCCGACGCGGATGCACATCGTCACGCACCTGGCACCGAAGTACGAAGCCATGCGGAATTCGGAGAATGGCTGGAGTGAAGAAGAAGCCGGCATGGCGCAGATGGACGACGACATCGGCCTCGTGATGCAGAAGTTGAAGGACATCGGCGTCGACAACAATACGATCGTCGTATTCACGACCGACAACGGTACCGAGGTCTTCACGTGGCCCGATGGCGGACAAACGCCGTTCGCGCAGAGCAAAGGCACGGTCATGGAAGGCGGTTTCCGCGTGCCGGCGATCGTGCGTTGGCCCGGTCATGTGCCGGCTGATTCGGTACAGAACGGTATCTTTTCGGGCCTCGACTGGCTGCCGACGTTCGTTGCGGCGGCCGGCAATCCGAACATTACCGACCAACTGTTGAAGGGCGTGAAGATCGGCGACCGGACGTACAAGAATCACTTGGATGGCTACAACCAGTTGGACGCCATTACCGGTAAAGGTCCGTCGGCCCGTCACGAGATCTTCTATCTCGGCGAAAGCACGATCGGCGCAGTACGCATCGACGACTACAAGTATCGCTTCATCGACCAGCCGCACGGCTGGCTCGGCGGGAAGACTCAAGTCGACGTGCCGTTTCTGATCAATCTTCGGCTCGACCCGTTCGAGCGTACGGGATGGCCCAACGACGGCACGAAGGAAGGCGCACAACAGTACTTCGATTGGTTCAAATACGAGTTCTGGCGCTTCGTGTTCGTGCAGCAGTTGATGGCGAAGGAGATCCAGACGTTCCTCGACTATCCGCCGATGCAACGCGGTGCGAGCTTCAACTTGGAGGCCGTCAAAGCCGAGATGGCGGCGAAGATGGCGCAAGCGGAAGCGGCGGCCAAGGGCACCGGTCAATGAGGTGAACCGTGCGGGCGACCACGGTCGCCCGCATACGGTTTGCGGAAGCGTCGCAAACGTAGGGCGTGGGTCATCGTGACTTCGACGTTGTGGTGCCGCGCAGCGGAACATCGAGCAGAGCACGCGCTGCGACATCGGGCGGCTGTTGGGCGATCTCGTCGCGCGTCCGGCCGGCGGGACCGCGTCACTCAGTTCGTCGCGCGTTGCGCGATTTCGCGTATCCGCCGCACCAACGCTGCGAGGCCGTTGCCGCGCGTCGGACTCAAGTGGCGCAAGAGATCGAGGCGGGCGAACAGGGCGTCGATGTCGTAGCGGAGGATCTCGTCGGGCGTGCGATCGTCGAAGGCAGCGAGCACGATCGCGATCAGTCCGCGCACGATCAACGCGTCGCTGTCGAGCCGAAAACGCAACCGGCCGTCGACGAACTCGTACGCGATCCAGACCTTGCTCTGGCAGCCGTGCACGATGTTCGCGTCGGTCTTGAAGGTTTCGGGCAGTGCCTTCAGTTCGCGCCCGAGGTCGATCACGTAGCGGTAGCGGTCTTCCCAATCGTCGAAGAACGCGAAGTTCTCGACGATGTCGTCGACCGACGCCTTCGTCGCTTCCGGCATCAGAAGAGACCGAGTTCGAGCTGCGCTTCCTCGGACATCATGTCGCGGCTCCATGGCGGGTCGAACACGAGGTCGACGTCGACGGCGCGTACGTTCGGCACGCGCGCGAGCCGCAGTTTCACGTCGTCCACCAGCACCGGCCCCATGCCGCAACCGGGCGCGGTCAGCGTCATGCGGATCTTCACGCGATGCGCGTCGTCGGGGTCGATGTGGCAATCGTAGACGAGGCCGAGGTCGACGATGTTCACCGCGATTTCGGGGTCGTAGATCGACTTCAGCGCGTCGTGGACTTGCTCGGGGTTGATCGTGCCGTCGGCGTTCGGCTCGTAGTTCGGTAGTTCGACTTTGAAGCCGAGTGCATCCGCGTCGGCGCCGTCGATGCGCGCCATGTTGCCGTTGTAGACGATCGTATACGTGCCCCCCAACGCCTGCGTCAGCGTGACGAACGTGCCGCCGGGTACCATCACCGGCGTGCCCGTCGGCACCAATCGCGCAGGCGTGTCGCGCTTGACCACGACGAGACGTCGTTCCATCAGTGCGCCGCCGCTTTGACGGAGAAGCTCTCGCCGCAGCCGCATTCGGCTTCGGCGTTGGGATTCTTGAACTTCAGCGACGCGTTGATGCCTTCGCGCACGTAATCGATCTCGGTGCCTTGCACGAGCGGCAACACGTCGGGGGCGATGTAGACGCGCACGCCGGGCGCCGTTTCGCACACGAGATCGTCGTCGGCGACGGTGTCGGTATAGCCGAGCTCGTACATGTAGCCCGAACAGCCGCTCTCGTTGACGGAGAGCCGCAGCGCATTGCGCCCGGTCGACTGCAGCTGCCGGCGAATGTGCGCCGCGGCCGCTTCGGTCATCGTGATGACCGAAGTCTTCGGATCGAATGTCTGAATGCTCATGGACGGACCTCCTACTTCTGCGGCGACGACCGCTCGATCGATGTCACAGCAGCTGACGCACCTTGTCGATTCCGGCGACGAGCCGCTCGACGTCCGCCGCCGAATTATACAAACAGAACGATGCGCGCACGGTGCCGGGGATGCCGAGGCGCTGCATCAACGGCATCGCACAGTGATGGCCCGCACGGACCGCGACCGATTGTTGGTCGAGCAGGGTGCCGACGTCGTGCGGATGCGCGCCGTCGATCGCGAACGACACGACCGCGGTCGACACGCGCGCATTGCCGATGATCCGCACGCCTTCCATCTGGCCCAGCCGAGCGCGCGCCATCGCGACGACGTTGGCTTCGTACGCGCGCAGCGCCGCCCCGTCGATGCCGTGCAAGTACTCGATCGCCGCGCCGAGGCCGATCGCGTCGGCGATGTTCGGCGTGCCGGCTTCGAATTTGTACGGCAGGCGATTGAACGTGGTCTTCTCGAGCGTGACCGTCTCGATCATTTCACCGCCCGCCTGCCACGGCGGCATCGCATCGAGCAGCGCTTCCTTCCCGTACAACACGCCGATGCCGGTCGGCCCGAACATCTTGTGGCCGGAGAGGGCATAGAAGTCGCAATCGAGATCGCGCACGTCGATCGGCAAGTGCGCCGCGGCTTGCGCGCCGTCGACGACGACGATCGCACCGGCGGCGTGCGCTGCCTCGACGATCTCCTTGATCGGGTTGATCGTACCGAGCGCGTTCGAGACGTGGCCGATGGCGACGATCTTCGTGCGCGCCGACAGCTGGCGATGGAAATCGTCGAGATCGAGGTCGCCGCGGTCGTCGATGTCGATCGCTCGCAGCGTCGCGCCGGTCTTCGCCGCAACGAGCTGCCACGGCACGATGTTCGAGTGGTGCTCGAGTACGGAGATCAGGACTTCATCGCCGGCGCGCAGCGTGGTTGCGCCGTAGCTCTGTGCGACGAGGTTGATGGACTCCGTCGTTCCGCGCGTCCAGATGATTTCGTGCGCGTGCTGCGCGTTGACGAACGCCTGTACGGCGCGGCGGGCGTTTTCGAACGCCGTCGTCGCGCGGTCGGCGAGGGCATGTGCGGCGCGATGCACGTTCGCGTTGTCGCGCACGTAGTAGTTCCGGATCGCGTCGAGCACCGCGTTCGGTTTCTGCGTCGTGGCCGCGCTGTCGAGGTAGACGAGATTCCCTCCGCCGGTGAGCAGCGGAAAGTCGTCGCGGAGCGCCGCGATGTCGGTGCGGCGCGTCACGATGCGAGGAACTCCGCGTAGAGATCGAGCACGCCGGCGGCGCGCAATGCGTCGCTCGCACCGGTCGTCAGGAACGCGCGGGTCAACATCGCGCGCGCGCCGGCTTCGTCGACGCCGCGCGCGCGCAGATAAAAGACGTGATTCGGGTCCAATTGGCCGACGGTCGCACCGTGGCTGCACTTCACGTCGTTCGCGTAGATCTCGAGCTCGGGCTTCGCGTTGATCCGCGCGCGTCGATCGAGCAGCAGATTTTTGTTCGTCAGGCGCGCGTCGCTGCGTTGTGCGCCGGGACGGATGTGGATGCGGCCGTCGAACGTGAGCTCCGAGGTGTTCGTTGCGAGACCGTGGACCGTTTGCCGGCTGACGGTATCTGCACCGATGTGTTCGACGACGACGTGGTGATCGAGCTTGTCCTTGCGATGCGCGGCGCATTTGAGATCGATCTGCGCACGGGCACGATCGCCGTCGAGCCGTACGTGGACGTCGTGGCGTCGCGCCTGCGAGCCGAGCGCGTGGCCGGCGAGTTCGTACACCGCGTCGCGGCCGACGCGAACCGTCGCGAGCAACCAGCTCGGCGCCAGCGCCGCGGGGAGGAGTCGTGTGTGTTCGAGCGCTGCACGGTCACCGACGGCGATGTCGACGATCGCATTCGTCGCCCTGTCCTCGCCGTGTTGTTCGACGAGTCGCAACCGACTGCCGTCTGCGAGTTCGATCCGCACGCGACTCACGTTCGCCGCGTCGGCGCCCGACGTGAAGCGCAGGTCCAGCGTCCCGGCGTCGACGCCCGGCGCCACCGAGATCGAAAGCCCGTCGACGAGCAACGCGGTATTCACGTGCGTCAGCGGATAGCGGTCGACGTCGATGTTCGCGTTCAGCGCGACGGGCGCGCCGCCCCCGCTCAAGGTCGTTAGGCGAACGCCGGATGGCGGTGTCGCCGGCGCCGCGGCGTTCGAACCTTCGATGCGAATGACGGTAGCGTCGGCGAAATCGAGAAACGCCGTTCGCACCGAGCCGGGCGGCGCGACTGCATCGACGCTGCCGAACGGCGACGCCAAGAACGGTGCGATCGGCAGGTATTTCCAGGTCTCGGCGGTGTCGGCGCCGATCGTCCGCCGCGCGAGAACTTGCGCGCTCGCTCGCCGTTCCGATGCCAACAGCGGCAGCACGTGATCGAGCTCGCGCGAGCGGGCGAGGGCGGTGTCGATGAACGATGGCGCGGACTGCATGGGCTCGCTCACGCGGCGTCGGTGATCCAGCCGTAGCCTTTTTCTTCGAGCTCGAGCGCGAGGCGGCGGTCGCCGCTCTTCACGATGCGGCCGTCGGCGAGCACGTGCACGGTGTCCGGCACGATGTGCTCGAGCAGACGCTGATAGTGCGTGACGAGCAGGAGGCCGTTCGTCTTCCCGCGGAAGCGGTTCACACCGCCGGCAACGACCTGCAGCGCGTCGATGTCGAGGCCGGAGTCGGTCTCGTCGAGAATCGCCAGCGTCGGTTCGAGCACGAGCAGTTGCAGGATTTCGTTGCGCTTCTTCTCGCCGCCCGAGAAACCTTCGTTGACGCCGCGCTTCAGAAACTCGGGGCTCAGATCCAACGATGCCGCTATGCCGCGGACGCGTTTCATGAATTCCACCGTCGACAGCGATGCTTCGCCGCGCGCGGTACGGTGCGCATCGAGCGAAGCCTTGAGGAACTCCATGTTCGATACGCCGGGAATCTCGACCGGATATTGGAATGCGAGGAACACGCCGGCGCGAGCGCGCGCTTCCGGCGCGAGGTCGACGAGCGATTCGCCGCGATAACGGATCGTGCCGCGGGTGACGTCGTAACCGGGGCGCCCGGCGACGACGTTCGCGAGCGTGCTCTTGCCGGAGCCGTTCGGCCCCATGATCGCGGCGACTTCGCCTGCGGCGATGTCGAGCGACAAGCCTTTCAGAATCGGCGTGCCGGCGACGGTGACGTGCAAGTCGTCGATTTCGAGCAACTTCGCGCTCACCCGATCGCTCCTTCGAGGCTCACTTCGAGCAGCTTGCCCGCCTCGACTGCGAACTCCATCGGCAACTCGCGGAACACGTCTTTGCAGAAGCCGTTCACGATCATGCTGACCGCGTGCTCCGCGTCGATGCCGCGTTGCTGGCACAGGAACAGCTGATCGTCGCTGACCTTCGACGTGGTCGCTTCGTGCTCGACGATCGCGCTCGGATGGCTCGCTTCGATGTACGGAAACGTGTGCGCACCGCAACGGTCGCCGATCAGCAGCGAATCGCACTGCGTGTAGTTGCGGGCGCCTTCCGCGGTCGGCGAGATGCGCACGAGGCCGCGATACGAATTCTGGCTGCGCCCGGCGCTGATGCCCTTCGACAGGATCGTGCTCTTCGTGTTGCGGCCGAGGTGAATCATCTTCGTGCCGGTGTCGGCCTGCTGATAGTTGTTGGTCAGCGCGACCGAGTGGAACTCGCCGACGCTGTCGTCGCCGCGCAGGACGACGCTCGGATATTTCCAGGTGATCGCCGAGCCCGTTTCGACCTGCGTCCACGAGATCTTCGAGCGCTTGCCGATGCACGCGCCGCGCTTCGTCACGAAGTTGTAGATGCCGCCGCGGCCCTGCGCGTCGCCGGGATACCAGTTCTGCACCGTCGAATATTTGATCTGCGCGTCGTCGAGCGCGACCAACTCGACGACCGCCGCGTGCAGTTGGTTTTCATCGCGTTGCGGCGCGGTACAGCCTTCGAGATAGCTCACGTAGGCGCCGGCGTCGGCGACGATCAAGGTCCGTTCGAATTGCCCGGTGTTGCGCGCGTTGATGCGGAAGTACGTCGACAGCTCCATCGGGCAGCGCACGCCTTTCGGGATGTACACGAACGAGCCGTCGCTGAAGACCGCGGAGTTCAACGTCGCGTAGAAGTTGTCGCGCACCGGCACGACGCTGCCCAAGTATTTGCGTACGAGTTCCGGATGGTCGTGCACGGCTTCGGCGAGCGAGCAGAAGATCACGCCGGCTTCGGCAAGCTTCGATTTGAACGTCGTGCCGATGGAAACGCTGTCGAAGACCGCGTCGACCGCGACGCCGGCGAGCGCTTCCTGTTCGTGCAGCGGAATGCCGAGTTTTTCGTACGTGCGCAGCAACTCGGGATCGACGTCGGCGAGCGACTGCGGTCGATCCTTCTGCTGTTTCGGTGCCGAGAAATAGGAGATCGCTTCGAAGTCGATCGGTGGGAAGCGGAGATGCGCCCAGCGCGGCGGCGTCACGCTGCGCCAATGCCGATACGCGCCGAGGCGCCACTCGAGCAGCCAATCCGGTTCGCCTTTGCGCGCGGAAATGAAACGCACGACGTCCTCGGACAAACCCGGCGGGAGGGTGTCCGATTCGATCTCGGTGACGAAGCCGGCGCGATATTCGCGCGCGAGCTGTGCGTCGAGGGTCGGTGCGGGTGATTCGCTCATCGATCTGGCTGCGGTTCGACGCTGACGAACGCGTGAAAAAACGCCGGCATTCTAGCGTTGCGCCGTCGTCGAATACCAGACTAATTCACTCGGGTATTGCGGCGGCGGGTCGCGGTCGAGGTGCCTCGACCGCCGAACGCACGGGGCACGAAGCCGCGCCATTTGCCGCTCCGAAGGTGAATCGCTACCATCGCCGCTCTTTTTTTCCCGACGGAATCGAAACGCGACATGCCGAAACTCGAGCGGCTGCCGGAGCCGTACATTCAACAGGCGTACGGCGTCTATTTATTGCAGTCGCAACATCGGTTGGTTCGAAGCCTGAAGAAGATCTACGAGCCGTCGGTGCACGGCCACAAAGCCTGGCTGTCGAGCTACACGCTGATGGACTATCTGCTGCACAAACCGTTTCGCCGCGGCGTGCGGGTGATGGAGATCGGCTGCGGCTGGGGTCCGGCCGGCATCTTCTGTGCGAAGAAATTCAACGCGCGCGTCACCGGCGTCGACATCGACAAGGACGTATTCCCGTTCCTCGAGGTGCTCGCCGAACTCAACGAAGTGAAGGTGCGCACTCTCGTCAGCAAGTTCGAAGACCTGACGGTGAAGCGTTTGAGCGAAGAGCGCATCGTCATCGGTTCGGACATTTGTTTCTGGGACGAGATGGTCAAGCCGCTCTTCAACTTGATCCAACGCGCGATGAAGGCGGGCGTCGAGCGCGTCATCATCGCGGACCCGGGCCGACCGACGTTCTACGAACTCGCGGATCTGTGTCGCGAGAAGTTCGCGGTCGAGCTGCAGGAGTGGTATGCGGTCGAGCCGAACTACACGAGCGGCGAGGTGATGGAAGTCCGCGCGAAGTAGGCCCGGAGAAGTGGGCCCGGAGAAGTAGGCTGGTGAAGTAGGCCGAGAGAAGTGGCCCGGGAAGGGCCGACGAATCGGTGGGATAGATCGCGGGCGACGCAGAGATTGGGCCGGGGAAGCAAGCCGGCTCAGCGAGTTACGACTCTTTGGTGATGAATACCTTCAGCTGCGACGCCATGCTGTTGCAGGCGCCGCTCTGCACGCGGGCAATGAACGGGATCGGCACGATCACCGCCGGCATGTAGCTCGTTCCGTTCGCGTCGGAGCTGACCTTGCCGACCGCCGTGCCGTGTTTGATGTCCCACACGGACGCTTCGTACGACGAATCGTTTTCCCACGTGAGGAAGCCGAAGCAGCCGGCACCGGCTACGGTCACGCTGCACGACAGCGCGCCGCCTTGCGACGTCCGGTGCGTGTTGCCTTCGATCCAGATCACGTAGCGCACGCCGATGGAGTCGAGTTTGTCGGCGAGGATCGGTTGATTGACGATCTGGGGCAGATCGGAGGTATTGAGCGGCGCGGTGCGCGGTTCGAACCACGGGAACATCGCGTCGACGAATGCCGACTCGCTGATGACGCCGACCTTTTTGTCGCCGCCGGCCAGATTGTTGCTGACGCAGTGAATGAACTCGTCCTCGGACTCGTCGGCCTGATTGTTGTGACGCCCGAGCACGACGACGGATTCGTTCGAGGCGATGCCGGTGGACGCTTGGCGGATCTCCTGGACCGTCGTCGTCACGCAGCCCGAGATCGAAGACAGCGTCGCTGCGGCGGCGATCAGCGCACACGACAGACGCATCGGCTTCATGTGGCACCTCCTGACGTCGCCGTCGAGCCGCGCGAATTCAACCAAGCTTTGACTTCAGGAACCGTGGCGAAACGCAGCGAAAGAAAAGCGGCGGCGTCACGCAGCGCAGTCTTCGTAGCCTGCCGAATGGCAAGCTTGTCGCTGTTGTCCAAGAAGCCGAAGTCCTCCTTATTCGCTTTACCGTACGCTGTGAGGGGCCACTGCGCAATCAACGTGCCGTGGGTGTCGTACAGTCGCATCGTGTACTTGATCCACACCTCGTAGAAGTCGCTGCGCGTCTGGCTCGGAATCGAGATTTGGAACTCGGCAATGCTCGGTGCGAGCACGGCGTCGAGATCCGCCCGATTCGGTGCGACCGAATCGACCTGCACCGCTTCGAGGAACATCGCGGCACCAATCTTGTGGAAGAGCTTCGTCTGCATCTGGCCGACTTCGACACGCCAGTCGCCGTGGTCCAGGATCTTTTCTTCGAAGACGTATTGCACGAGCGCCGGCTCGAGGTAGAGACCGACGCGAATCGGCAGACGGTTCACCAACGGTGTCGGGATTTCGCCCTCCATCTGTACGTTGGCGCCGGTACACGCCGCGAGCAGAGCGCACAGCACCGCCACACAGAGGCCGACAACCGATCGATGTGAGCGGTACAACTCGAACCGTCTCCGCTGAATGGCTGGTTCAGTCTACTCGACGTCAGCGAAATTCCGGCAGGCCGACGAACGTGCCGCCGTTGCGATACGTCAATTCGCGCATCAGCGCGGCAAAGCGAATCAGCGAAGCCGGCGGCGGGTTCGCATGGAACAGCGTCGGCATGCCGACGGCGTTGATGCGGACCGGTCGCTTGCCGTTTGCGTCCGGCGCGTTGATCTTGTCGACCTGGTCGACGACTTCTTCCACCGAATTGCCGGTGAAGTCGTCGCCGAAGACGTACACGCTGATGCGCCGGTCCGGACCTTGGAACACGCGCACGGCCTTCTCGATCCCGTTCACGGGGCTCGACAAGCTGAACGGATTGAACGTCTTCATTCGCTCGAGAATCGCGCGGCGCCGCGCCGGCGAATCCGGGATCCACTTGCCGGCGTATTGCGGAAACATGTATTCGCCTTGGTCGCTCATGACTTGGATGCCTTTGAGCGCCGGGTACACCGCCAGCGTTTCACCGAGCTTGCGCGTGACCATGGCCCACGCGTAGTTGAACATCGACCCCGACGTGTCGATGACGAACACGACGTACTCGCTGTCGGCGGCGATGCCGGCGACCGTGTTGTCGGCGCGCTCGAAGTTGGCGCCGAGCAAGCGTTCCATTTCTTCGGTCAGCGATTGTTTGGCTTCGGCGAGTTTCTTCACGGTGACCGTCGACTCTTCCGCTTCGCTCTTCGACGTGCGGTATTTGCCGAGAATCTCGATCAATTCCCGTTCGAGCTGCGCGAGCGACAGCAGATCGCTGTCGAGCTCGCGCTGCTTGTCGGTGAGCTCGCGCCGCAACTTGTCGGTTTCGCCGCGAATCTGGAACAGGGCGTCTTGCCGCGCCACGACGCTTCCGTGCAGGTGCGTCGGCGACGTCTCGAGCACGCTCGGCGGAATGAACTTCGTCGTCATCAACAGCAGGATCACCGCGCCGAAGCCGCAGCAGATGACGTCGAGGAACGACATCGACATCTCCTCGACGGGGCGGCGCGGCTTCACGGCCAGTCCTTCGACGGCACGAGGTACGCACCGGTCGTCGATTGCGCCAACTCCCAATACGACGCCGACGCGATCGGATCGCCTTCGAGCGGCAGCATAATCACGTTGATCGGCACCTTCTTCGGGAACACCTTCGTCGCTTCGTGGAAGAGATCGAGTCGTTGTCTGCCGGTGACGGTCGCGCCGCGTGCCGCGCCTTTGCCGAGCGTCGGCAGACCGTCGGTGATGATGTAGATGTTGTCGGGCGGCGGCGACAGCGCGGCTGCGGCGGTGGCGAGGTTGATCAAGCTCGTACCGCCTTTCGGCACCGCCGCCTTGACGCCGTTGACTGCACGCTCGAGGTCTTTCGCATTCGAGACGTCGATCCAATTGCCGTCGGTGCCGTCGACGGCCGACTTCGTCGATTCGGCGAACGTGTAGATCTGGAATTGGCTATCGAGCGGAAATTGTGCGGCGAGCCATTCGGTCGTACGCACCGCGCGACGCCATTTCGGCGAGTCCTTCTTCGTCTGATCGTCCATGTTCTTGCGACGGATCACGTTGACGATCGTGTCGTCGAGCATGCTCGCGGACGTATCGAGGGCGAGCAGGATGTGCGCGCCGCCGATCTTCAGGCCGGTCAAATACTGGCGGTCGCCCTCGCCGACGAAGCTGCGCGCCTTCGTGCCCTCGCTGGCGGCGGCTTTCGCTTCGAGGCGCTTCACGTCTTCTTGGCGCGCTTGCACGTCGGCTTGCAGCTTCGCGAGATCTTCGCGTTGGGCCAGCGTCTGCGCTTCCTGTTGCGATGCTTCTTCGCGCCGTTCCGACAGCTGCGCGAGGATCGCCAGGCGGCGCTTGGTCGCTTCGTCGAGGCGCCGTTTCGTCTCGTCGAGTTGCTCGGCGAGTTGGGTCAGGTTCTGTTGGCCTTGATCGACTTCGAAGTCGAGCTTGCGCATCTCCGACAGCTGCTCGCGGTTGACGTTTTTGATCGCCGGTTCCTGCACGTGAATCATCATGATGTACAGCAGGACGATCGCACCGAAGCCGCACGACATCACGTCGAGGAACGACATCGAGAAGACGTTGATCTGACGACGCGGTCTCACGTTTCCGATCTCACGGTCCGGAACGCGTGCGGATCAACTGAAAGCGGAGGCCGCCGACGTCGAGTACCGCGCCCTTGACGAGCGCGGTGCTGCCGTTGACGGCGTCACCGTCGAGCGTGACGAAGACGGATTCCTTCAGGCGCAGCTGCACGCCGTTGCCGGTCGCGACGATTTGCACGGCGTCGTGCGGGAAATCGTCCGGCAGTTCGGGAAAGCCGTCGCGGCCGATCGTCAGCGACTGGCCGATCGCGACCGCGTCACTGCCGTACAACACGTGCGTCGGACGTTCCGGCGCGAGTCGCAGCGGTGCCGCCGGCGTCGGTTCGCGCTCGCGCTCGACCGGAACGACGGGCGCCACCGGCAGCCGTGTGACGAGCCTCAGAGCGTTCGGGTCCGACCGGATCAGCCCTTGATGGGCGACGATGCCGCGAAACAGATCCATGCGCTCCAACGCGACGACTCGCGTCGCGGTCGCGGCCAATTGCTCGGTGAGGCCGGGTAGGCGCGCGGCGCGGTGCGATAGAAACACGGTCGACCCGTCGGCGAAGCGGTCGAGCGCGCGATAGCGCGGCGCAACCTTCGCGACCAATGCGTCGGTGCTCAGCTCGGCACGCCGCAACGAGCCGCGATGGTCGACGTCGATGCCGAATTCGCGCTGTCGCGCCGGATCCATCAACCAATCGACGAGCCGGTCGTACACCTGCTGATCGGTTGCCGCGATGCTCAGCGGGTCGAACCGCGCCTCGCGCACGAAGCGATCGGCGATCACGTTGACCCACGCATCGAGCAAGCTCGTGAGTCCGAGTTCGCCGATTTCGTCGGCGCGTTGTCGCGCGAGCCCTTCCGCTTTCGTGAGCTCGGTGACGACCGCGCGGTGTAGCGATACGTCGATGTGCACGATGCGTTTCGGCGCCGGATGCGCAACGCACGCGGCGAGGCCCGCATCGACGAGTCCGGTGACGGGGGCGCCGGCTTCTGCGGCGATGCCGAGCAGCAATCCGAGTTGTTCGTTCGTCGTCGTGCCGGGCGTTGCGATGAAGCACTCGTCGCCTTTGGCGAACCCGGCCGTGCGCAGCAGTTCCGCGAAATGCCCATAGACGAGATCCGCGTTGTTCGCGGCATTGCGCCCGCGCGCCGGCAACGGCTCGCTGTTCAACCTGTTCCAGTAGTGGTTGTTGATCTTGCGCGGATGCAAGCGGTACTGCTTCAACGCCGCATCGCCGAACACGATCGAGCGGTCTTCGATCAGTGCGAAGCCGCTCGACTGGGCGACGACCTCGCTCGTGTCGGCACCGATGCGCGCGAGGCGCAGCTCGCTGTCGTTGAGGTCGAGTACGAAGGTCGTCATGCGATGTTCGTCGGATACGTGCGGTCGCGGCTGCAGTTCAGATGTCGGTCGGGTAGGCGACGGCCATGTCCTCGGAGATCTCCTCCGACGGTTTGAAGTCGCGGTTCTTTTGTTCGTCGTCCGCCTTCGGCGTCGCCGGCGCCGTCTTCGCGGTGGTTGCCGGTTTGGCGGGCGCAGCGTCGGGTTTGGGTGTCGCGGCCGGCGTCGTACCGTTGCTGCTAACGGTCGAACTCGGCTGCGCGGGCGCGGCGTCGGCGCACCATGCGTCCGTTGCTGCGAATTGAGCGAGGGTCAGAGCGAACATCCATCCAATCGAGCGTAGCGTCGTCATACTTCACTCCGCAAAGCGTGCGATTCGAAAGCCCAGATCCGGGCGGCCGTCGGTTCCATAGTCTCGAAATGTCAGTCGAAGTTCCGTGATCGTCCCGTTCATCCAACTCGAACCGCGGATGACGTGATAGTCGCCGGTCTGAGGTCCCATCGGGTCGCGCTGCGGCGTTTCCGGCGGGATCTCGTAGAAATCGTTGATCCACTCGGCGACGTTGCCGCCGATGTCGAAGAAGCCGCGCGGATCGGCCGGGAACGTTTTCACCGGGGCGCTGACGATTTGGTTGTCGTTGTACCCGAAGATCGTGCGCCCGACGATATGCGCCGCCGAACGGTCCGCATAGTTACCCGAACGATCCGTCGGCGGGAAGTTGTCGCCCCACGGAAAACGGCGTTCGGTGTCGCTGCCGGGAATCGTGCGCGCGGTCCACTCCCACTCCGCTTCGGTCGGCAAGCGATAGCCGGTTGCAGCGGGATTGATGCCGATGATCTTGTCGCCGTTGGTCGTGTAGAAGAGCGGCAGGTGATCGCGCTCCGACAACTCGTTGCAGTACAAGGCCGCGTCGGTCCACGTGACCCGCGCGACCGGCTGATCGTCCGTATTGAGCTTGTTCTCTTCGTACATGCCGGAGTCGTGCTTGGCGCCGAATTTGTTGAACTGCGCGTTGGTCACTTCGGTGGTCGACAGATAGAACGGCCGCGTCAGCGTCACCTCGCGCAGTGTTTCGTTCGCCCGGCGGCCGGGCTCGCGGCGCGAGCTGCCCATCGTGAATTTTCCGGGCGTGAGCAGCACGAACTCCTGACCGTTGGCCGCCGTGATGCGCGGTTTCATCGCAGCTTGTCGTGCCTGCGCGATCGTCAGCAGGTGCGCGTTGACCTCTTGTGTCAGACCCGGTTGCGGCGTGAGGCGAGTGCTGAACGGCGCGTAGTTCGCAAGCCGCACCTCGATCGTCTGCGGCCGCGCCGGCAGCGTCAGCGTCTGGCTGCCGACGCCGTGCGACACGCCGTCGACGAACACCTCGGCGCCGCTCGGTTCCGCGGTGATCGCCACTTTGCCGGTCAACGCGGCGAGATCGACCTGCAGGGTCTGTTCGTCGTTGGGCTTCGTCTGCACTTGGCGGCGCGCCGTTTCGAAACCGGCGCGCGAGATCCGTACGTCGTACGTCTTGCCGGGACCGAGCGCCAGTTCGAGCGGCGTTTCGCCGCGATAGGTGCCGTTCACGGTGACACCCGCCCCGGGCGGCCGCGACACGATGTTCACCAAGCCGTCGGCCGCTTCGAGGGCGATCGGCGGCAGCGTGCGATCCTGCGTCGCGACGACGTCGAGCCGGTCGCGCCACGCTTTGAAGCCGGGATGCTTCACGCGCAGGTCGTGCGTGCCGGCGCCGATCTCGAACGAGCCGGGCGTCGTGCCGATCTCCTCGTCGTCGACGAGAACCGTTGCGCCCGCCGGCGCGGAACTGATGGTGATGGTCGCCCAGTTCGGTTTGAGCGTCGCCGAGAAACTCTGCTCGGCGCGCTTGCCGGCGATCGTCACCGTCAGGTCTTGCGGCTGATAGCGCGCGTTGCGGAACGTCACCTTGTGCTCGCCGGCGGCGACGTCGACTTTGTCGAGCGGCGTGGTGCCGATCGACACGCCGTCGACGAGTACGTCGGCCGGCGCGGGCTCCGCCGAAAACGTGATGCGGCCGGGGAGGGGCGTCAGCGCGAAATTGAATGCCTGATTGCGCGCCTCGCCGATCTCGAGCGGCGCGACCAATTCCTCGTAGCCGTCGGCGCGCGCGTGGAGTTCGTACGTACCTTCACGCAACACGACGATGTCGCCGAGCGTGACGTCGAAGCCGCCTTTGATGGTTGCACTCGCGTTCGGCGGATCGAACACGATCTGCACCGATTTCGCAGTGAAGATGAACCACACGAACCAACCGACTGCGACCAACACGGTGATCGCCGCGAGCTGCACCCGATGTGCGGCGAACCACGACTGGCCGCGCCCGTCGTCGAGCGTCGGCTTGAAAGTCGATGGGCGAATCAGCGGGTCGTCGGCGGACATCGTCAGATCGTTTCCCGACAGCTGATCTCGACCGGCGGCATCTGCGGCAGCACGTCGATCTCGCGCCGTACGTCGCGGCGACCGTCGCGGCTGCCCTTCAAAACGTATCGGCCCGGGCGCAATTGCAGTTCCTTGCGCGCGAACTTACCGAGCGCACCGACTTGCGAGATCGTCACTTCGGTCGCGGAGTCGGACGTCAGTACGACCGGCACCGGGTTGCTCGCGAGCGCGAGCGCACGTTCGAGGCGGTTCAACTGATCCGTTAGGCGCGGCCCAGGATTCGCGATCTTCGAGGCGCCTTGATACAGCGCGACCGTTTCCGCGTACGTCGAATCGGACGACAGCGCGCCCGGGTCGGCGAGGGCCGATTGCAGCTTTTGATCGAGCAGGGCGCGGCCGTTCGCGCGCGCGCGGCCGTCCATCGCGAACTTGATGGCCGCATCCACGGACAGCACCTTTTCGTAGTCGGCGACCGCGTCGGTCCAACGTTCTTCCGCTTCGGCGCGCGTCGCTTTCAGTCGATATTCTTCGATGCTGCTGAGCGTCGCGCGCTGCTCGACTTGGTTCATGCCGTCCTTCGCCGCGGCATCGTTCGGCCGTTGGCGGAGCGCGGCTTCGAAGGCGCGCTTCGCCGTGTCGTAGTCGCCCGCTTCGAGCGCGGCATAACCGGTGGTCAGCTGGCCCTGATAGTCGAGATTCGCGACGCGCGATTGGGCGTCGGCGAGCGGTCCTTGGAGTCCCGCGGTCTTCGGGTCCAACGCTTGAATGGCGCGGTATTTCGCGAGCGCGGTGCGCCAATCGTTGCGTTCGATCGCGCGGTCGGCGTCGTCGAAGAGTTCGATGATCTGCGGCAAACGCTGAGCGCGCGCGTGCCCCTCGCCGACGCGCGGATCGTCGGGATAGACCGTGGCGGCCGCGTCGTATGCGGCGGTCGCCGCCGCGGCGTCGCGTTTGTCGAGCGCCGCGGAGCCCGCGTCGATTGCGTCGTTGAAACGCGCGAGCCCTTGGGTGCGCAACGCTTCGAGGGCGGTGATCCCGTCTTGGTACTTCGCCATCGCCGCGTCGAATTGCTGCTTCGTGAACAGCGCATCGCCGTCGTTCGCGAGTTGTTGTGCGTCGTTGAACGGATCGAGCGCCCAGTTGCGCACGTGCATCTCTTCGTCGAGCTTGATCTGCAGCTTCACGAATTGCGCCAGCGTTTCCTGCGCGCGTTTGCGCTCGCGGTCGATTTGCAGCGCTTCGAACGGAGCAGGCCCGGTCGGCGCGGGCGCGGCGGCGGCGGGCGGCGCGGCTGCGGTTTCGGCGGTTGTCGGCGGCGTCGCAGCGACGGTCGAGGCGGGGGCGGTCACGTGCGCCGGCAAGTAGAGGAACACCCACACGGCGATGGCGATCAGCAACACCGCACCGCCGGCGGCGAAGACCATGCCGAGCGAGATCGGCGTGCGCACTTGCGGCGCGGGCTCGTTCGGACGGCTCAGCGCGACCTGGCGCGGTCGAATCGTGACGAATTCGTCCTCACCGGTACTCATGACCTGGCTAGGAACCGACTACGGGCGAATCGCTGACCGGTTTGGATGGATCGGGCGCAGTGTCGTTGGCGACTTCGGACGGAGGCGCGTCGGGCGACGCGAGGCCGAGTTCTCGGTAGTAGATCTGGCGCAGGATGCGCCGCAGTTCTGCGTACTGCGCATCGACCGTTCCGGTGAGCCGCACCGTCTGATTTTCGAGCTCGATGGTGTGCGGGCTGATCTCCGCTTCGGCCGACGTCCCCAATTCTTGCAATACCTCGGCGTGGATCTGGGCTTCGGCGCGTTTGTCGAGCGCGCTCTTGATCGTCATCGCGCCGCCGATGATGCCGACGAAGCCGGCGGTCTCGGCGGTCGAGTTGTTGCTGAATTCGCCGGCGATCCCGGCACCGACCGCCACGATGCCGGCGATCATCCGCGCGCGCGCTTGGTCTTCGAGCTGCCGATACTGAATCGCTTCTTCGTACGACGCGTGGCGCCACTCCTGATAGGGCTTGTACATCGCGCGTTGATATTCGGCGTAATACTCGTCGAGCGTGTCGACGAAGATGTATTCGCGCTCGCGCACTTTGCGGACGCGCGCCAGCATCGGGTCGTCAGGCGCCGGCAAACGCTTGATCGTGATCTGACCTTTCTTGTTCGAAACCACGTAGTTCGAGAATGCGTCCGGCGCGAAGTCGCGCGCAAACACCATCTCGGCAACCGTACGCAGGCGCGTGACATCGGCCTCGGTGAGCTTCGCTCGGTAGGCCTGCATATCGTCGGCGATCTGCTTGTAGACGGATTGGAACGGATCGATACCGGCGGGCACGGTCGGGTCGTAGGCATATTTGCTCGCGAGGCCGTCGTATTCGCGCGTGAACCACTGTGTTCCGCTCGCATCCATGACCGTCGCTTGGACTTTGAGCTCCGCGCCGTCGGAGCTCAGGATCTTACCGCCGACCATCACGTCGACCGCGTTGGTCGCGCGCGGAATGACACGCACCGCGCCCCAGTTGCCGGTGCTCTGCAGCATGTTCTTCAACGTGTAGGCGATGTAGTTGCCTTCCGCGCGGCGAACCTCGGGCGAGATGTTGTCTTTGACTTGCGCGTCGTAGTTGTCGGGTACGTTCGGCTCGAACACCATCACGCCGACGTCGAGCAGCAGCGCTTCCGGAACGTTGGTCGTCGCCTGCTTCGGCGGCGTCATGTCGACGGTGCGCACCGTCTCGCTGACACACCCCACGAGCACGAAGACGGCCACCGCAACGACGGCGCTGCGCGCCGCGTTCATTGCGGGGCTCGATCGACGACTAATTGCCCGCTTTGTAGCGACGGTATTCCTCCCAGAGTTTTTCCTTGAGGACGGGATCCGTCTCGTTCATTGCCGCTTCGCGAAGTTGGCGGGCGACGACGTCGTCGTCTTTCGAGTTCGCGACATCGGTCGGCACGCTCGCGACTTCCGCGTTGCGTTGCGACGGCATCGGCGGAGCGGGGGCGTCCGGCGGAACCGGCAAACCGGTCGTATCCGGCATACCGCCCCCGCCGCTACCGGCGCCGCCGGCGATGCCACCTTTGCCGGCACCGCCCGGCATGCCGCTGCCACCGGCAGCACCGCCGGCTCGACCCGCGGCGTTGCCTTTGCC
>DASRZO010000248.1:0-2085 GCA_035686405.1 Pseudomonadales bacterium
AAGCATTCCTGAAGCGCGGCGGCTCGATCGAGAAAGTCGCAGCCGATCAGCGTGCCGACCCACCGAAAAAGCCCGAAAGCAACTACGGCCGGGGCTCCATCTAAACGCAATCCGCTTGCCGTGCCATTGCGCTAGAATGGCGCCCCCTTGCCCAGTTGTTGGGCCGAGTTTTTGGGCCAAGTTGTTCGGGCTGATTCGCCGAGTGAGCCGTTGAGGATCCGATGCGCTACGTGAGCACGCGGGGCGGCGCGCCGCCGCTTCGTTTTCAGGACGTGGTCATCGAAGGGCTCGCGGCCGACGGCGGGCTGTTCCTACCCGAACGGATTCCCGACGTGAGTGCGGACCTCGACCGCTGGCGCGGCCTCGGCTTCGTCGACCTCGCCGCGCATGTGATGGCGCATTTCGTCGACGACATCGCCCCCGCCGTTCTCGAAGACATCTTGGCGCGCAGTTATGCGAGCTTCGATGCGCCCGACGTGGTCCCGCTGATCGAACTGCGCGACGTTCACGTGCTCGAGTTGTTCCACGGCCCGACGCTCGCGTTCAAGGACGTCGCGCTGCAGTTCCTGGGCAACGTCTTCGAGCACATCCTGCGGCAACGCGGCACGTCGCTGAACATCCTCGGCTCCACGAGCGGCGACACCGGCAGCGCCGCGATCGCCGGCGTGCGCGGCAAGGACGCCATCAGCATCTTCGTGATGTACCCCGACGGCCGCACCAGCCGCCTGCAAGAATTACAGATGACGTCGATCCTCGATCCGAACGTGCACTGCATCGCGATCCAAGGCAGCTTCGACGAATGCCAGGCGATCATGAAGGACGTATTCAACGATCTGCCGTTCAAGACGAAGCACAGCCTAGGTGCCGTCAACTCGGTGAACTGGGCCCGTTTGCTGGCGCAGATCGTCTACTACGTCTATGCGACGCTCGCGCTCGACGACGGCGGCCGCAGGCGCGTTTCGTTCAGCGTACCGACGGGGAATTTCGGCGACATCTTCGCCGGCTACCTCGCGCTGCAGATGGGTTTGCCGATCGAACGGCTGATCTGCGCGACGAACGAAAACGACATCTTGTCGGTGTTTTTCAACACCGGCGTCTATCGGCGCGGGCAAGTGCATCGCACGATCAGCCCGTCGATGGACATTCAGGTCGCCAGCAACTTCGAACGCTTCCTGTATCTGCGCATGGGCCGCGACAGCGAGCGCCTGCGCGCCTTCATGGAAGCGTTTGGACGCAGCGGCGAGGCGACGCTCGAAGGCGAGCAGCCGGTCGATCGACACATCTCCGCGACGGCGGTCGACACACGGCAGACGATGGCGACGATCGCCGACGTCTACCGCGACAACGCGTACGTCGTCGATCCGCACACCGCGGTCGGCATCGCCGCGGCGCGACGGATGCGGGTCGACGGCCCCGTGGTGTGTCTCGCCACCGCGCACCCCGCGAAGTTCCCGGAGTCGGTCGATGCCGCCATCGGAAAACCGTTGGCGAAGCATCCCAGGCTGGCCGCGCTCGAAGGTGCGCCGAACCGCCGCACCGTGATGCCGGCGCGCGTCGCCGACGTCAAAGCGTTCGTCGCCGCGCACGCGCGCTGACGGTTACTGCGCGCTTTCGATCTCTGCGATTGCCCGAGGAATGTCGTGCAGCCGATGCACGATGCGCGTGGCCGCGGGTGCTTCGTCGCTGCGGCGGTCGAGATTGACCCAGATCGTCGGAATTCCGAGCTGCGCCGCGCCGTCGATGTCGTCGACCGGGTTGTCGCCGATGTGAATCATCTGATGCGGCTGTGCCGCGGTGTGTGCGAGTGCGGCGCGGAACATGTGGGGTGCGGGCTTCGCGGCGCCGACGTCGGCGGCCGAGAACGCGAACCGGAAATACGGCGATAGGCCGAGGCGCGCAATGTCGGCATTGCCGTTCGTCAGTGCGCCGAGCACGTGGTGCTTCGACAAGCGTTCGAGCACGTCGAGCGCGGCGTCGTAGAAGCTGACCTTGTGCCGCTCGGCGAGAAACAACTCGAACGCTTCGCGCGCCAGTGCCGTTGCTTCCGCGGGCGCGCGACCGACGGCGACGATCGCGCGCTCGAAC
>DASRZO010000249.1:0-2794 GCA_035686405.1 Pseudomonadales bacterium
CATCGTGTTTCCGGTCGCCGCCGAGGACGTATCCGACAACCCAGTTGCGACTGCACCGGCCGAACAGGCGACCAACACAACGGAAACGATCTCGGCGGCGAACTCGAATTACGTGAACCGGCGGATCTGCCGAGCCCAAACGGTAACGGGCTCGCGCATTCCGCAAACCGTGTGCTCGACGCAGTCGCAAATGGACACGCGGCGCAAGCACGATCAAGCCTGGAAGAACGCCCTCGACATCCAGCGCTTGCGGGTCGCACCGCCCGGCGGCGGCGTCGTCAGCGGTTGACGGCGAAGCGTCAGCGGCGGGCGAACCGAGAGAGCATGTCCGTGAACCTTCCCTCCGCGCCGATCGAGGACATCGCCCGATCGTCCCGACGAGTCCGCTAAGGGGAACGTCCGGTTGAGTCCGTGCCGGCGCTACTGTATCGTCGCCGCACTCAATCGCAGGACCGCCTCAGCATGTCGCCCTCGAAGCTGCCGCTCACGGTCGTTTACTTCCTATTCGCGTTCGTCGCGCTCGACGGCTGCAGATCACCGCAAGGCGTATCGCAGGAAGCGGTGTTCCAGACGCCGCACGGCGTCGCGGTGGTCGACACGTTCACGACGATTGCGACCGTGACCGGTATCGACGCGACGACTCGCAAGGTGACCATGACCCTGCAGAGCGGCAAATCGAGTACGTACACCGCCGCCAAGGGCGTGGACCTGTCTCGGTTCCGCATCGGCGAACAGATCGGCGTGCAACTGATGGACGAGATGGCCTTGTCGATCAAATCGAGCGGTGCGCCGGCGCGCGATGCGGTCGCGACTTCGTTCGCGTCGGCTGCCGACGCCGGATCGGCTGCGGTATTCGAAGGCGAGTCGATGGAAGCGAGCGCAACGGTCACTGCAATAAACGCTTCCGCGCGCACCATCACGTTTCAGCTCGCCGACGGCACCACCAAGACCATGAAGGCGCACAGCGGCGTCGACATGGCGGGCCTCACCGTCGGTGACACCGTCGTCGTGAAGTACGCGGTGGCGTTGGTGGTCGCGATCGCGAACGCCTGACGGAAATGTGACGCGCGCTACTGCGAGCGCGCGCGCCGCCGACTCACCTGTAGCGCCAACAGCGGCAAGATGTCGCGCTTGTACGTCGAGCGCAGCCGCGCGCCGTCGTGGACACGATGCGCCGCGCTGAACGTCGGCGTGGTCACCGTCAGGATCGAGCTGTTGCGATCGAACATCCAGACACATTCGGGGAGGACGGATCCGCGCACCCACCACGCGCCGGCAGGCGACGCGTCTGGCGTATCGGTGTAGTGATGGTGCATTGCGTAGGCTCCCCGACGCGTTCGGCGGAGCATATCGGCAACGCCGGCCGCATCCGTCACGCCATCGTGTGCGCCTTGTAAAACGTTGGCTTACGTCTCAATTGCGGCGGTCGTCGATCGACCGCAACAGCCTCAGTGCGCTAGGTCCCTCAGGAAGTCGAGCATCAACGCATTCACCTCGGGTGCGCGTTCCTGCTGCGTCCAATGCGCGCAATTGCGAATGTTCTCCATGCGGATTCCCGGAATCAGCGACGGCATGTGGGCCGCCATTTCGGGCCGCAGGATCAGGTCGTTTTCGGCGGTGATCATCATGCTCTTGATCGGAATCATCGGCCCGATCGGTGCGCCGACTTCGTCGGCGTTCAGATCGGCGGCGCGGTACCAATTGAATCCGCCGGTGAAGCCGGTGCGCGAAAACTCGGACACGTACACATCGAGTTCTGCGGCGGTCAGAAAGGTGTTGCCGGGCGGCACGCGCGTCAATGCACCGCTGCCGTCGCCGCCGACCGTCGCGAACGTCCACAAATCCTCGGCCCGCGTATACGGCATGAAGACCTTCGCGAGGTTGCCGCGCACGTCGGCCTCGAACTCCGCCTCGGCGACACCGGGCGTTTGGAAGTAGCGCATGTAAAACGTGCGATCGGTCAGGCCGAACGCGTCGCGCAGAGCGATCGTCGTCCGGCTGCCGGGCACGGGCGGACCGTACGGCGTGTTGAGGCCGATCAACCGCTCGACCCGCTCCGGATGGCGCAACCCCATTTCCCACAGCACCGCACCGCCCCAGTCGTGACCGACGAACACGGCCTTGTCGATGCCGAGCGCATCTAACAACCCCACCATGTCGCGACACAGCGTCTTCATCAGGTATTCGCGCGGATCCTTCGGTGCGTCCGTACGGCCGTAGCCGCGCATGTCCGGCGCGATCGCGCGAAATCCCGCGTCGCCGAGCGCCTGCAATTGGTGACGCCACGAAAACCACAGCTCCGGCCAGCCGTGACACATGACGACCGGGAACCCGCTGCCTGCCTCGGCGACGTGCATCGAAATGCCGTTGGTCTTTACGGTGTGATGACGAACATCGGCCATGGCGATCTCCGCTGTGGTGAGCGGCCGATCATACTCGGCGAATCCGCCGGATCGACGCGTCATTGCAGCGCCGGCGCCGGCGCGGACGCGGCATGTCGCAACAAACGCGCCCGCCGCACGCCGCGGCGCTCTCGAATGTTCTACGAGGTGGGACTAGATCGCGACCGGGTCCGCTGCAGGGAGTCCGCGCGGTTATGATCGACTGCCGCCGCGCTCGATCGGCGCCACACCGACGGAGAGTTCCCATGCAAATCGGCGTATTCGCCACGTTCATGTCGCCGCTCGCGACACCGCACTTCATCACCGACTTCGCGCGACGCGCCGAGGCCGCCGGTCTCGAGTCGATCTGGATGGGCGAGCACGTGGTGCTCTTCGACAAGACCGAGTTTCCC
>DASRZO010000250.1:0-2624 GCA_035686405.1 Pseudomonadales bacterium
TCGCAGAACGGCACGTCGGTGAATCTGACGTCGATGCTCGACGATCAGGCGCAGCACATCGCGTACATCTCGGCCGAGGTGATGAAGCGCGGTCTGCAGTATTCGCAACCGACGGCGGAAGCGGAAGCGGCGTGGGTCGCCGAGATCAAACGTCTCGCGGTGACCGCCGCGCGGTTCCTCGAAGCGTGCACGCCGGGCTACTACAACAACGAAGGCCACTTCTCCGAAGGGCGCGCCGCCGGGCTCAACGGCGATGCCTACGCGCCGGGCGCGAATGCGTTCAACGCGTTGATCGCGAAGTGGCGCGAGAGGGGCGATCTCGAAGGGCTCGAGCTCGGCTGACCGCCACTCGCCAACGAGCCGATCAAGGCGCGCTCGACGGTCGTACCGATCGGCGACGCCCGTCGAGCGGAGTTGCCTAAGCCTGCGCCGTGGCGGCCAGCATCGCGTTGAATTCCTTGCCGACGCTCGGCCGATGCAGCGTGCGGCATGCGGCGACGCGCGGTGCGTTCGCGCAACGCACACGCGCGTCGACGATTGGACAATCACGCACACGTGAACGGGTCACGGTCCGCTGCGACGAACTCGCGTGGAGGCCGATGCTCTAAACAGTGGAGGGGCTTGTCGTCGCCGATGCGCGCGTCGCATCGCGACGGAGGCGATGCTCATGGAGAACGTGTGGTGGTGGGTTTCGATCGGCGCCGCCGTCGGCGCGATCGCGTGCACGGCGACGGTGATCTATCTCGTGCGCGATTTCAGACGCTGGTGGTCGTTGACCGAGAAGTTGTAGCGTCGGCGTCCGAGTCGCCTTGCGGTCAATGGGTCGCGGGCTAACGGTCCGTCATCCGCATTGGCCACACCTCCGCGCCGCGGCGCAGCGGAGTGCAGTCGTTGGGGAAGTCGAGCGTGAAGCGCGCGCCGGACTCGAGTGCGCGGTCTAGGAAGTATTCAAGGTGCCGCATCGCTTTCGCATACGGGTCGTGCAATACGACGACCGACCAGTCGAGCGCGGCGAGCCGTTCGAGTGCGAGCGCCGGCCAGCCGTCGACGTTCTCCCAATCGCGCGGCAGGTTGTTCCACAGCACACACGTGTAGCCGGCGGCGCGCAGGTACGCGTACGCGCTGCGCGACATCGTGAGTTCGTCGATGATTCCGCCGCCGCCGGGCGGCCGGAACAACCGAGCGTAGCGATCGTCGGCGTCGAGCAGCGCTTGCGCCGCGTCGATTTCGGCGAGCGCTTCGGTGCGGTCGAGTTCGCCCAGGCGGCGGTGCGTCGACGTATGGTTACCGATCGCGTGGCCGTCGGCGCGAATCCGTTCGAGCAGCGCGACATTGCGTTGGTCGCGCAGTTGCTTGCCGACGACGAAAAACGTGGCGGCGATGCCGCGCTCGCGTAGTACGTCGAGCACGCGCGGCGTCGAGGTGTGATCGGGACCGTTGTCGAAGGTCAGCGAAACGTTCATCGCGAAGATCGGTGCGAACCGCGTTCATCTTGTCACAAACTGTGGGTCGCAATCGTCTTGGGTGAATCCGATCGAGCTCGAGGTGTCGTCATTCGGCAGCAAACTTCGGGTCCAGGTGAACATCGGGTGCAGGCGCGCGCACGTGGACGAGACGAACATCGAGGTGCAGGTATGAGACAGACACTGGCGTTGCTCGGCGCCGTTCAATTGTTGAACGGGCTCTACATGATCGTCGCGCCGATGGCGTGGTACGGCTCGGTGCCGGGCGTCGTCGACACGGGGCCGATGAACCATCACTTCATCATCGACATCGGTCTCGCGTTTGCGGCGAGCGGCGTCGGCATGTCGATGGCGTTGCGGCGCGGCGCGGCAGCCGCCGCATTCGCGCTCGCCGGGGCGACGTGGCCGACGCTGCACGCGCTCTTCCACGTGTCGGGCTGGATCCAGCACGGCATGCCGAGCGACACGCGCGACGCGATCACGCAATTCATCGGCGTGATGGTGGTCAGCTTCGGCGCCTTTGCGCTCGCATGGGTGTTGGCGCGCCGCGAAGGCGCGATCTGAGGAACAGGCGCAATCGGCGGAACAGCGGCGATCTGAGGAACAGGGCGATCTGGCGAGCAGAGGTGACTCATCATCACTCATCGTAAGGGCGATACGACGCGAAGGCTGCTCCGGTTACGCGGCGAGCACCTCGAAGCGATAGGCTCGAGTCGCCGTTGCCGCGAACAATGCAGCTTTTTCGTCCGCGGATGCACCCGCTGCGATGCGCTTGAACGCGTTCCACAGCACCGGGTACGACACCCAGTTCTTGTGCACCGGAAAGTTCGACTCGAAGAGGCACCGCTGCGCGCCGAAGAGTTCGATGCATGGCGCGAGCCACGGCCGCCAGGCGTCGGCAACGTCCTGCGAACTCGGCGGCAAGCCGCGCGCCTTGTTCGCGCCGCCGAACTTCGCCGGCAGTGCGCCGAGCTTCACGTAGACGTTCGGTCTGCGTGCCAGGTCGGTCATGGCGGCGAGCCACGTGGCCTTCACGTCGTCGAGTCGGTCGCGATACGGCCCGCCGAGGATCGGCGTGCCGGTGTGATTGAGGATCACGACGAGATTCGGGAACGCGTCGGCGACCGCGGTGAGTTCCGGAATCTGCGGGTGGTAGAGCCA
>DASRZO010000251.1:0-3711 GCA_035686405.1 Pseudomonadales bacterium
GTCGCCGCCGAGCAACGTCTCGGTCAGGCGCGGAAGTACGGGAAACGAAATCGATTGCGCGAGCATGTCGAGCGCGAGCGTCGTCGCGATGAACGACAGCGACAGGCGGCCGCGCGCGCGGGCTCCGGATTTGGCGAGGGGCATGACGGCTCTCGAATGTACGGAGACGACGAAGTTCCGGCGCAACGGCCGGTCCGATGTGCCGGGTGCGAGACCCGGCGGTCGTCGTCAGCTGCGTACGCGTTCGAGATTCATGCGCGTCGGTGTCCGACTCAAGTGAAGTGATCGTGCGGCCGCGAATGGTATTCGAAACGGCGCTCGGTCGCAGCAGCGCATCGAACGAGCCGATTCGCACCACGCGCAGCGTTCCCAAAACCGCACCTCATACAACTCAACGAGATTGAAGCTCGGCCTCAGGACACGAAACGCGCCTGTCTCCTACGTTGAACGCGCACTCGACACGCACGGGACCGACCCATGTTGAACATCGACTACGTCATCGACCTGGCGATGACCGTCTTCATGATCTTCGGCGGCTACCAGTTCTACTTCTGGTGCCAACGCCATCCGCAAACCGCAACGCGACGACTCGCGACTCCGCTCGACGAACGCATGCCGTTCTGGCCGGCGTGGGCGTGGGTCTACAGCTTCCTGTACTACCCGGCGATCGCGTATCTGAACTGGACCGTCGCGTCGCCACGGCAGTTCAACCACGTCGCGATGAGTTTCTTCGTGCTGCTCGCGCTGCAGATGGTGTTCTTCGTCTTCTTTCCGGTGGAAACGCCGCCGCATTGGCGCGCGATCAACCCGCGGCAGTCGTTGTCGGAGCGTTTCCTCGCGTTCGTGCATCGCTTCGACGCCGCCAGCAATTGCTTTCCGAGCATGCACGTCAGCGTCGCGACGCTGACGGCGCTGCACGCACAGCCGACGCTCGGCCCGATCGCGCTGACGTTTCCGTTGTTGATCGCGCTCAGCTGCGTGTTCACCAAGCAGCACTACCTCGTCGACTTGCCGGCCGGCGCAGCGCTCGGCTGGACCGCATTTCAGGTGTTCCAATGGATGAATTGACGCGCGCCCCTCGACGGACTCGTGAGCGACGTGCGCGTACCGAATTCCGCCGCTCTTCGTTCGGCGCTCCATTTTTGCTTCATAGCGATCGCCGGAATCTCTGCAGAAGGATTTTCCTTAAGGATTCCTAAGGCCAACCGCAGCGATAAATCACGCGGGCGTCAGGACTGCGCCGCCGCGAACGACCAACCTCCCCAGCGTCGTTGCCGAGCCACCGTCGCACCGACACGGCTCCATCGCCACCGGAGGCGCCATGCCGAAACGAAGTCTCTCGAACCGACCGACCTTGCCTGCGGCGCGCGTTTCGAACCGCGGACGCGCTTTCGCATTCGCGCTACTGCTCGGGCTCGGCGGCTGTCACACGTTCGATCACATCGTCGTCGATCGCATCGGCGACACGGTGTCCGCCGGCGGCACGGTCTTCACCGGCGACACCGATCCGCAGCTCGTACTCGACGCGTTGCCGTTCGGGCTCAAGACGTACGAGAGCCTGCTCGCCGCGACACCGCAGCACCGCGGCCTGTTGCTCGCGAGCGCGCGCGGCTTCACCGCGTACGCGTACCTGCTGCAACAGAACGCCGATCTCGACGCGAAACTCGACTACGCCGATCGCCGCGCCCTCGACCGACGCATCCGCGCGCTGTTCCTGCGCGGCCGCGACTACGCGTTGCGAGGCCTCGCGCGCGACGACCCCGACATCGACGCGGAACTCGCCGCCGGCCGGCCGCTCGCTCGCCTGCGCACACGCGACGTCGCGTTCTTGTATTGGGCGGGCACCGCATGGGCCGGTGCGATCGACGCGTCGAAAGGCGATCCCGGCCTGTTGGTTCAATTGCCGCTCGCTGCCGCCTTGATGCAACGCGCGCTCGAACTCGACGACGCGTACGACGCCGGCGCCATCGACGAATTCTTCGTCACGTACGAAGGCACCCGCCCCGGCGGCGACGCTGCCGCCGCGCGGCGCCACTACGAACGTGCGCTCGCGTTGAGCCGCGGCGCCCGCGCTTCGCTGTATCTCGCGCTCGCAGAAAGCGTCGCCGTGCGCGACCAAGACGCCGCCGAGTTCCGAGCGCTGTTGCAGCGCGCGCTCGCGGTGGATCCCAACGGCGTCGCGGAGTGGCGATTGATCAACACCGTTTCGCAACGGCGCGCCGTTTGGCTGCAAACCAGAGTCCCGATCCTGTTCCTCGACGAGGAGAAATGACATGCGTCGTTCGTTGTTCGTTTGTCTGTTCTGGCTGGGGGTATCGGCACACGCCGAAACGCTGAAGATCGCGA
Source organism: Pseudomonadales bacterium (assembly GCA_035686405.1). Lineage (GTDB taxonomy): Bacteria > Pseudomonadota > Gammaproteobacteria > Pseudomonadales > Azotimanducaceae > DATJGR01. The sequence continues at coordinate 2,347 of DASRZO010000251.1, forward strand.
CGCTCGCGCCGGACGGTTCCGTCTGGTACGCGGCATTGAAGACGATGACCGAAGATTGGCGCCGGATCTCGAACGGCGCGATCGACGCGCGCATCTATCCGGGCGGCGTCGCCGGCGACGACGCGGTGATGGTACGCAAGATGCGCGTCGGGCAACTGAACGGCGCGGCGCTCACCGGCGACGGCATGGCGTCGATCGCGCCGGAACTGCGCATCTTCCAGATGCCGATGCTGATCCGCAGCGACGCCGAGCTCGCCTTCATGCGCGAGCGCATGTCGAAGCAGCTCGAAGCGATCGCCGAAACACAGGGCTTCAAGCTGCTCGCCTGGAGCGACATCGGCTGGGTATATCTCTTCTCGTCCGCGCCGATCGACGACCCCGATGCGGCCCGACGCGCGCGCCTTTGGACCGCCGTTGGTGACGACGCGTGGGCGCGCGCGCTGCAAGGCGCCGGCTATCACCCGGTCGCGCTGCCGACGACCGAAATCCTGAGCGGCCTGCAATCCGGCCTGATCGACGCGTTCGATGCGCCACCGGTCGTTGCGCTGTCGTCGCAATGGTTCGGCCAAGCAAAACACATGATGGACCTGCCGTGGTCGCCGCTAGTCGGCGCGGTCGTGGTGACCGAGCGATTCTGGGAACAACTACCCACCGACCAACGCGACGCGTTGCAGGATGCCGCGCGCAAGGCGACCGCGGCCGCGCAAAACGACGTGCACCGCTTCGAACGCGACTCGATCGAGGCGATGCGGCGCTACGGCCTCGTCGTGCATTCCGTCTCGGACGCGAACGCCCGGCGTTTCGAGTCCGAAATTCGCGCCGTGTATCCGCAAATCGTCGGCACTTCCGTTCCCGCTCCGATCTACGCGGCCGCCAAGGAGTACCTCGATGAATATCGCCGCACACACTGACGTTCCTTTCGTCGCGCCGGAAGACGGCGGCGCGATCGCGCGCCTCGAAGCGATCGTCTGCAACGTCGCTTTGCTCGCGATGGTGGCGCTGCCGCTGGCCGATCTCGTCGTGCGCGGATTGTTTCGCGTCGGCCTTCCCGGCGCGGTCGACCTCACGCAGCACTTGTCGCTGTGGGTCGGCTTCTGCGGCGCGATCGTCGCGGCGCGCCGCGGCCGCCACCTGTGTCTCGTATCCGACGCCCGCACCGGCACGCATTGGATCGCGAGCGCAGTCACCGCGAGCGTCGCGCTCGGTCTCGCGATCGCATCGGCGCAATTTCTCGCGACCGAGTTCGCGTCGCCGCAGCGGATCGGCGGCTGGTTGCCGGTGCCGTTCGCCGCGAGCGTGCTGCCGATCGCGTTCGCCGCGATCGCCGCGCACGTCGTCGTGCGCGCCGGCGCAGTACGCGCACGC
>DASRZO010000252.1:0-13462 GCA_035686405.1 Pseudomonadales bacterium
GCGTGTCGCGCGTTGGTGTTCGGTGATTCCGCGGCTCGGTGCCGTCCGTATCGGCGCCGCGCCACTTCCTTCGCCCCAGTCGGGTGGTTAGAGTTCCGCCCGAGCCCCGGTGGCACAGAGGATAGCGCGGCCCCCTCCTAAGGGGCAGGTCACAGGTTCGAGTCCTGTCCGGGGCGCCAATTCCCAGGTCTGGAGCAGGCACTCGTGTCCGTCGCGTGACTCGCGCGCATGACCGAGTTCCACTCTGATCGACTGCTTCTCCGTCTTCGTTCCCCTGTACTATTCGCAACGGGGACAATGGACACAAAACAAAATGGCTTGGCTGAACAAGGCGCCGCGTGGTGCCGCGTTCGCCGCTTGGCGTCGCTATCTGCGCGACCGTCGGGCGTTCGAACTCGCGCACGGTCGACCACCCGCATCGCACTACGAACTCACGAGTTGGCTGAAGCAACGACCTCCGCTGCCGGCGACGTGGCACTGAAGCCATCGTTCGCTCGTTGGCGACGCACCATCGAACCTGAGGCGCGCGGGCCACGACACATCTTCAACGCGCCGTTGCGCGCACGTTTGAGGAACCGCCGTGAAAACACAGACCGTCACCACTCGACGCCGCTTCGTCGCCTCGTTCACTCGAATCGCGTCGCTCATCGCGCTCGGCGCCATTTTCGCCTCGCCCGTCGTCGCGCAGGATTGCCCAGCGGGCCAAACGCTCGTGCACACGTGGGCGCCGGACGGCATGGTTCGCATCGTCATGGTGCCCGGAAACGCGGGTGGCTTTCCGAGCGGGATCGTCATGCAGCCCGGGAAGCGCTACGACATGACCGCGACCGGATCGATTCGAGTCGGCATCTTCGGTGAGACCGGGACACCGCCGGATGGATGGGTACCGCAAGGACCCGCCGGTCCCGGCGCCCCCGACCCCGACGCCTACGCGTTCTCGTTGCTGTATCGCAACGGACCCAACGGCATGTGGCAAATGCTCGGCTCGGGACACTCGCTCGCGTACCTCGGTCCGAAGGATCCGCCCGGCACGCAGATCCAGTTCGGCATCAACGACACGAAGCTGAGCGACAACGACGGCTTCTTCAACGTCATCGTCGTCGAACAAGGTCCGATCACGAAATGCGAAACGCCTCCCCCGCCGCAGCCGGGACCGCTCTATGGCTCGGTGGGAACGTCGACGTCGCATTCGCAACCGACCGATCATCCGCCGTGCGCCGGCATCACGCCGAATGGGATGATGCAGGACTTCAATTTTTCCATGGTCTGCCCGGGGCAGATCATCATGAGGTTCTCGGAGTCCGCGTGCACGGCATCGACTGCGCGAAGCATCGCCGTCGCGCAAGCCAAGTCGGACAACTGTCTGTTGCAGTAACGATCGCAGGCGCGAAGCCGATTCGCGACTCGAAGCGTGAAATCGGCGCCGCGGACTACTGCAACGCGTCGATCGGAGCGGATCGCCAACGGACCGCTCCGATTCGCGCTACACCGCCGACGCCTTCACCCACTCCCGCACTGCGTCGCGCGCAGCCGCCCGCGGATCCACGTGGAGATCCTGCTGGGCGCGACGCCACGCCGCTTGATAGATGCGCACGTGTTCTCGCCACATCATCGGCACGGATTGCGGATCGACCGCCTCGAGGGCCCGCTTGAACCGGAGCCGCCATGCCATGAACCTCGCCATCTCCCCATCTGGCGACGAATGCAACGAGTCCATGCGTCCTCAGCGTCGTGCGAGTGGACGGTACGTAAAGCAGGTCTCATGCCACCGCTCTAACCCCTTGATTTATTGCAGGCACGACTACGCAATCTCGACGCGGTGTAAAGAGCGGCGACGGATTTCGCAACCGCCGGGCGGCGCACTGTAAAGCCGCCCTGCGTTGGGAAGTTTTCCGGGCGTAGGCGGCGGACCCGATCTCTACCTTCTTATAGCTGCTACAGCTGCGGCTGCGATCGCCGAGCGGCTATCGCGGCCCTCACCGCAGCTGTCACTCGATCTGCATCGCTGCCGAACGACGGATCTACGTTCGATACAGCGGCGAGGAGTCCTTCATGAACCGCAACATCATTCGCTGTGTGACGATCAGCTTCCCCGACGCGTCGAAGGCGCTCGAATCGAACCACATCGACTCGGTCTTCGGGCTCTCGGCGAGCGCGACGACGTTCGCGGTGACCGTATAGCGTTCGCTGTGCAGCACCGGACCGTTGTGATGCGCCACTTCGATGGCACCGAACAGTCCCACGCGCGCGCCGGCGCCGATCGCCGCGTTCAATCCGCGCATCGGCGGCCCCCACAGCATCTCCACCAACAACGACGGCGACGCAATCGGACCGCCCCACGGCGACGCGCCCGAATACCACGGCACGGGATCGCTGACGAGTCCCGCGCTCAGCAAGTTGCCGAAGCGCGCGGCGTCGGCGACGACGTCGTATTCGCCGAGCGATTGGCCGATCGTCAGCGGTCGGAGAATTCGCAACGTGCTCGGTTCGACCGCCTTCAAGTCGCGCCGCTTCAACGCCGAGGCGCCGTGGTCGTACATCGACGCCGTCCCCGCCGATACCTGCATGCCGTCGTCGCGAAACATCGCGACGTCGATCTGCGTCTGCCGCGGCTGCGGCTTCGTCGCCGTCACACGCACCGCCTCACCGTCGGTCGTGGCGTTGAGGAAGTACAGCGACAGCGCGCCGCGCTCGAACCACGCGGGGCCGAAGGCTTCGAGCAGCACCGGCACGAATTGATCCATGTGGATACTGCCGGCCACGGTGCCGCCGCGAAAGCCGAGCTTCGCTGCGGTCGCATCGTCATGGATGCTGCCTTGCGCGTCGGCCGACCAGTTGCGGCCGCGCCACAGTTTCCCCTCGATCTGCGCTGCCATATCGATCTCCCGTTCCCGATCGCCTGAAGTCTACGGCGACGCGATAACATCTCCAATGGAGCGCACATCCAAAGCCAACACCGGCCGAATCGAATACGGCTCCGATCGTCGCTTCCGATCGGGCATGGCTCGAATCGAGCGCGGTCATTCGAACAACGAATACACGCATGACACCCGACACCGTCGTTCCGCCGTCTCTCGCGCAGATCCGCTCGACTGCAGCGTCGATCGCGCCGTACATCAACCGCACGCCGGTGCAGCGCTGGTACGACCGCGAAATCGTCGACCGCTTCGGTAGCGATACCGAGATCCACTTGAAGCTCGAACTCTTTCAACGTACCGGTTCGTTCAAGACGCGCGGCGTGCTCTCCAACATGCTGGCGCTGTCGCGCGCCCAGCTCGACCGCGGCGTCACCGCCGTCAGCGCCGGCAACCACGCGATCGCGGTCGCATACGGCGCGCAGGCGCTCGGCGTGCACGCGAAGGTCGTGATGTTGAAATCCGCGAATCCGGCCCGCGTCGATGCGGCGCGCGCGTACGGCGCCGAGGTCGTCATCGCGCCGGACGGCACCGCGGGTTTCGCGATGGTGGACGCGATTGTCGCCAATGAAGGCCGCACCTTCGTGCATCCGTTCGAGGGTCCGCTGACCGCGCTCGGTACGGCGACCGTCGGGCTCGAACTGGCCGAGGCCGTCCCGAATCTCGATGCGGTCGTGATCGGCGTCGGCGGCGGCGGCCTCGCCGGCGGCGCGTCGGCCGCGATCAAACAGCTGCAACCGCAGTGTCGCGTGTACGGCGTCGAACCGGTCGGCGCCGACAGCATGCACCGCAGCTTTGCAGCCGGTTCTCCGCAGCGCATCGATTCCATCAGCACGATCGCCGACAGCCTCGCGCCGCCGATGGCGCTGCCGTACAGCTACGCGCTGTGCCGCGCCAACATCGATGCGCTGGTCAAGGTCAGTGATCGCCAGATCACCGACGCGATGGGCATGCTGTACCGCGAGATGAAACTCGCCGTCGAGCCCGGCGGCGCCGCGGCCACCGCCGCGCTGCTCGGGCCGCTCGCGAACGAATTGCGCGGCCGCCGCGTCGGCGTCGTCGTGTGCGGCTCGAACATCGATCTCGATTCGTTCCACCGGTTCGTCGGGTCGACCTGAAGGTGACCGCACGGCGCCGTCTACAAGCGCCCCCACGCGCGCAGAGTCGCGAGCGCATCCAACGTCCAGATCCCGCGCCACTCGATCGCCGCCCCTTCGCTCGGCGGTTGGAAGTAGATCGGCCAACCCCCGTCGTCGCACTGCGACGCGGCGAGGTCGTCGAGGTGGCGCTCGAGCAGCGCAGCGTCGAAGACCGCGCGCGCCGGATCGGCCGGCGTCGGCACGAATTGCAGCGGCGTGACGCCGTAGCGTTCGACCGGCGTCTCCGCCGTGTAGGAGCCGGCACCGTCGAGCATAACCCGTAAGCGCTGCAGCGCATTCGCGCGCGCCGCACCCTTCAGCACGATCGACGCGAACATGAACGCGTAGCGCAGGTGATGCGCCTCGTCGATCCGCGCGTCGGCGAGAAAGTCCCCGCATTGCTCGATCGCCCCGTCGAGCCACGGATGCCGAGCGCCGTGCCATGCAAGCAGCGCAACCATGCCGAGCGTGCGCTCCAACGTCGGCACTGCGCCGAATCCAGCCTGCCAATGCGGCGCCGCAGGGTAGTCGAGGGCACCCGGCAAGAACGCGGGCGTCGCTCCGCCGTCGGCCGCCATGCTCGCGATGAAGCGGCAGCATGCATCGGCGATATCGCGCCGGCGTACATCGGCGTTCATCAGAACGATCAGCGCCGTCTCGGTGTGCAGCGGTTGGCTGGCCGGCGTTCGCAGGTCCGGTTCGAGCCCGTGGCCGTAGCCGCCGTCGTCGTTGCGATACGCTGCGAGCGCAGCGACGAGACGTTCCGGCGGTGCGCCGTCGAACAGCGTCTCGAAGCGCGCGCGCTCGATCTGCCGCGCGTTCGCATAAACGAAGTCACGCGCTCGTTTGATCCGATCTCCGGAACTCATCCCATTCGACTCCCACTAACGACGCGCCTATGCTGCCGGCCAATACACGTCACGTTGTGTCATGTATTTTCGATGCGCGCCGACCGCCTCATCGCACTGCTGCTGCAACTGCAGAACCACCCGCGGCTGACCGTGCCGCAGCTCGCGGCCCGCCTGGACGTGTCGCAGCGCACTGTCTTGCGCGACATCGACGCGCTGTCGGGGCTCGGCGTGCCGGTGTACACCGATCGCGGCCGCAGCGGCGGCGTGCGGCTGCTCGAAGGCTACGCAACGCAACTGAACACGCTCTCCCCGCTCGAGGCAGAAGCGATGGCGCTGGTCGGTGCGCCGTCGATGCTGGGCGGCTCCGGCCTCGAGAAACCGTTGGCGAGCGCACTGCAGAAGATCACCGCAGCCGTACCGGCCGTACACCAGCTGCGTGCGCAACACGCGCGCCATCGCCTGCTGTTCGATACGACACCGTGGTTCAGCCACCCGAGCTCCGAGCCGATCCTCGAACAACTGCGCGGCGCCGTGTGGTCCGACCACCTTTGCCGCATCGAGTACGAACGCGGCGACGGCGTCGCGAAGTACTACCGCATCGAACCGTATGCGCTCGTCGCGAAGGTCGACGTCTGGTATGTCGTCGCCGCTACCGCGCGCGGCATGCGCACGTTTCGCATCGACCGATGTCGCCGCGTGCAGACGCTCGACGAGACGTTCGAGCGCAATGCGGCGTTCGATCTATCCCGCTATTGGGAACACTGGTGCAAACGCTTCGAGTCGAGCGGCGAACTGCGCTTCTATGTCGAGGTCTGGCTGACGCCGGCCGGCAAGCGCTACCTGCTCGAGCGCTTCGGCGGCTGGCACGCGCCGGCGCTCGCCGCACTCGACGATCGCGCGAAACGACAACGCGTGCGGCTCGACCTCGAGAACGAGACGATCGCGCTCAACACGCTCGTCGAACTGGGGCGCAACGCGACGCTGATCGCACCGCGACGCTTGCGCACGAAGCTGCTGCAACGGGCGCGCGACGTCATCGCTGCCTGCGCCGCACCGTAGTCGGCATCGCAGCGCACTCGCGGAAGGTCAGCCCGTGAATTTCGGCGCGATGCCGTCCCAGCAGCGCGTGTAGTCCTTTTGCAACGTCGGCGAATCGAGTGCGTAGCGCGTCGGCACGATCACGTAGCGCGACTCGAACATGAACGCGAGCGTGTCGCGGTAGCGCTCCGGTTCGAGCGCAACGGTGCTCGCGCGTTCGAATACCGCCGCCTCCGGACCGTGCGGCGTCATCGAGTTGTGCAGACTCGCGCCGCCCGGCGAGAACCCGTTCGGTTTGGCGTCGTACACGCCGCGTACGAGCCCCATGAATTCGCTCATCACGTTGCGGTGATACCACGGCGGCCGGAACGTGTTTTCCGCGACGACCCAACGCGGCGGAAAGATCACGAAGTCGACGTTCGCGACACCCGGCGTCGCCGACGCCGACGTCAGCACCGTGTAGATCGACGGATCGGGATGGTCGAAGCTGACGCTGCCGATCACGTTGAACCGCGCGAGGTCGTACTTGTACGGCGCCGAGTTGCCGACCCACGCAACGACGTCGAACGGCGAATGTTCGAGCGTCGACGCAAACAGCCGCCCGCCGAACTTCGTCACGAGCTCGCAGCGCGCCAAATTCGCTTCGTACGACGCCGTCGGATACAGAAAATCCCGGTCGTTGGCATAGCCGTTTGCGCCGACCGGTCCGCGCTCCGGCAATTCGAACGCCGCGCCGTAGTTCTCGCAGACGTAGCCCGCCGCCGCGCCGTCCGGCAGCTCGACGCGCACGATCATTCCGCGCGGAATCACCGCGATTTCGCCGGGATCGACGTGCAACACACCGCACTCGGTACGGATCGACAATGCGCCGCGCTGCGGCACGACGAGCCACTCGCCGTCCGCGCAGCTGAACGCGCGGTCCGTCATCGAACGATTCGCGCAATACAGATGCACCGCCATGCCGACTTGCGCCCGAACGTCGCCGTTGGCGCCGAACGTGACGAGCCCGTCGACGAAATCGGTCGGCGCACTCGGCATCGGCTGCGGATCCCAACGCAGCGGATTCGGCAGCGGTTCCGCCTCGGTGATCGGGCCGCTGCGCAACTTCGACGCGGGACTCGCGATCGGACGAAAATCGCCGCGCACCACCGACGGCCGAATGCGATAGAACCAGGTACGGCGATTCGCTGCGCGCGGTGACGTGAACGCGGTCGAGCTGAACTGTTCGGCATAGAGACCGTACGGCACCTTCTGCGGACTGAACTGCCCGACCGGCAATGCGCCGGGCAACGCTTCGCTCTGGTGTTCGTTGCCGAAACCGCTCAGATACGCGATGTCGCCGACGGCCGCCATGTGACCTCCCCGTGAACCGTCGCCGTCACTCGGCCTTCAACACGCCGCGCCGAATCTGATCGCGTTCGATCGACTCGAACAACGCGCGGAAGTTGCCTTCACCGAAACCTTCGTTGCCCTTGCGTTCGATGATCTCGAAGAAAATCGGGCCGATGACGTTGCGCGTGAAGATCTGCAGCAGCACGCCCTGCCCTCGCGCCGGTGCGCCGTCGATCAAGATGCGCCGCGATTTGAGTTCGTCGAGCGCTTCGCGATGGCCGGCGACGCGCCGGTCGACGTCGTCGTAGTACGCATCGGGCGTGTCCTGCATCTCGACACCCGCCGCGCGCAACAGATCGACGCTCTGGTAGATGTCGCTCGAAGCGAGCGCGATGTGCTGAATGCCTTCGCCCTTGTAGTCCTTCAGGAATTCTTCGACTTGGCTCGACGCGTCTTGGCTTTCGTTGAGCGGGATGCGAATGCGGCCGCACGCGCTCACCATCGCTTTCGACACGAGTCCGGTGACCTTGCCCTCGATGTCGAAGTACTGCGCTTCGCGAAATCCGAAGATGCGTTCGTAGAACGACGCCCACGTGTCCATGCGGCCGCGGCGCACGTTGTGCGTCAGATGATCGATGTGCGTCAGCTTCGTGTCGGCGCGCTTCATGCGTCGCTGCCAGCCGCGCTCGAAGACGAAGTCGACGTCGTAGATCGTGCGGTCGCCATAGCGATCGACCAGATACAAGCGGCTACCGCCGATTCCTTCGATCGCCGGGATGTTGAGCTCCATCGGTCCCGGGTCGCTCGGACACGCTTTCGCGCCCATCGCGAGCGCGTGCTCGAACGCGGCGCGTGCGTCCTTCACGCGAAACGCCATCGCACACGCGCACGGCCCGTGCCGCTTCGCGAACCGCTGCGCGAAGCTGTCGGGTTCGGCATTGATGATGAAGTTGACGTCGCCTTGCTTGTGCAACGTGACGTTCTTCGAGCGATGCCGGGCGACGGCCGGAAATCCCATCCGCTCGAACAGCGCGCGCAACAACGCGGGATCCGGCGCAGCGTACTCGACGAATTCGAAGCCATCGGTGCTCATCGGCGCATGCTACCACCGCGCCGAGCCGTCACTCAGCGCACGAGCTTGGCGAGCGCGTCGTAGTTGCCGTCGAAGTGGTGCGCGCCGGGCAGCTCTTTCAGCGTCAGCGCGCTGTTCTTCGGATCGATCTGCGTGCACAGCGACGTATCGGCCTCGTCGGCGCCGTAGATGCAGGTCATGCGCACGCCCTCCGGCAAGTCCGCTACCTCCGGCGCGATCGGCGTCGCGTTCGCCGGCAGGTGATGCAACCAACCGCTGACGTGCATCGCGAAGTCGGTGGCGCGTTCCGGCGCCATCAACACGATCGAACGTACGCGCTGCTGCTGCGCCGCCGGCAGACGGTTCACGAGCGCCGGCAAGATATCCGCGCCGAGCGAGTAGCCCGCGACGACGACGTCCTGTTTGTGCCACGCCTCGATGAAGTACCGGATGATCGTTGCGAGATCGTCCGCGCCCTGTTCCGGCGTCTTCGCGTTCCACAGGTACTTCAGCATGTTCCAGCCGACGACCGAGTAACCGTCGCCGTTGAGTTCGTCGGTCACCTTCTCGGTCAACGTCGACCAGCCGCCGTCGCCGGACAACATGATCACGAAGGTGCCGTTGCCGCCGTTCACCGGCCGTTCGATCAGCGGCAGATCGCCGAGCGCCGCGTTGCTCGGCGGTGTTTCGACCGGCCGCCCTTCGTCGAGCTTTTTGTACGCCGCGAGAAATTGCGGGAACCACTCGTTGATGACGCCGAAGCCGTGGCCGACTTTCGGCACGGCGTGCAGCGTCGCGTCGGTCTGCTTCATGAATGCGCCGACTTCGTCGATACCGCACGCCTCGTCCGCCTGGCCTTGCAGCAGTTCGTACGGCGCTACGAGATGTTGAATCGGCAGCAGCTTCACGCCGGCGGCGTCGGGCTTCGCCTTGACCGGCGTCGTCTTCAGAGCGCCTTGTCGGCACAACGGCTTCTCGAGCGCGAGATCCTCGCAAAAGCCGAGGCCGATCGCGCCGACGAACGTATTGATCGGCGTCTGCGCCGCCACCACGTACGCGAGCGACGCGCCCGACGAATAGCCGACCAGCATCGGCACGCGATACGAACGGATCTCGAGCTTACGCTGGACGAACTGGCTGAGCGCCTCGAGCTCTTGTGGCGGATAGGCGCATTTGAGTGAAGACGCGTCGAGCCGCTTCAAATACTCGGGCGTGCTGAAGCCGACGACGATCTTGCCGAGCGCCTGCAAGCGCACGACGATGTCGATCACGCGCGGCTCCCAACCGCCGTCGCCCGATGCGAACAGCACGACGTCGGTATCGTCGTCGATCGTCTTCGGCAGATAGACGTACACATCGCCCATCGGCGCGAACTGAAACGTCTTGATGTACGGGTCGTCGGTCGGGACCAGCGGCTTCGGCGGCTGTGCGTTCGCAGCGTTGGCGGCGTCGCTCTGGCTCGGCTTCGCGGGCGCAGCGTTCTGCGGCGCCGCGGTGGCCTTGCGTGCATCGGCGCTCGAACCGACGAGCGCGAGCGCGACGCACAACAGCAATCCAAGCACCGACGGTGCACTCTTCATCGTCGCGACCTCGATTCGGGGAGCGCTCGATCGACCGGCCTTCGAACGCGCGGCACACGGTACTGGCGGCCCGTGGCTTTCGCAACCCGCGCGCGACGGCGGTGCGCGACGTTGTGTATCCTTGCGCGCCATGCATCGCTGGGTCGGCGCTCTTGAGTGTGGTTTCGACGCGACACTGATTTCCCGTGACTGACGCTCGCTCGCTGCAGAATTGGTCGCATTGGTTGCGGACCGTCGTCGGTCCGGCCGCCACCATCGTCGTCTTCATCGTCGCGATGTTCGTGCTGCGCGAGAGCTTGCATCACATCGCGCTCGACGACGTGCTGCATCACTTCCGGCGTCTGCAGAAGCCCGCGGTCTTCGCCGCCATCGGACTCACGATCCTCAACTACGCGGTCCTGACGCTGTACGACGTGCTGGCGCTGCGTTACGTCGGCACGCCGCTGCCGTACTGGCGCGTTGCGCCGATTTCGTTCTCCGCATTCGCGATCGGTCACAACCTCGGCGTGCCGTCGCTGTCGGGCGGTTCGATCCGCTATCGCGCGTATTCGCTCGCGGGACTCTCGACCGTCCAGATCGCGACGGTGATCGGGTTCGTCTCGGTAACGTTCGGCATGGGCGCCGCCTTGTTGGTGGGTACCTCGTTGATGGCGGCACCCGAAACCAATCTCGAAGTGCTCAGCCTGCCACCGATCGTACTGAGGGGCATCGGCGGGCTGCTCGCGAGCATTCCGCTGTGGTATCTGCTGTGGACTTGGCTGTCGCGCGAGCCGATCCGGATCCGCAACTGGACGCTGACGACGCCGACGACAGGACTCGCGGCGTGCCAACTCCTGCTCGCCGCCATCGATCTGTCGCTGCTCGCGACCGTGCTGTACGTGCTGCTGCCGCCGCAGCTCGGCATCAACTACTTCTCGCTGCTCGGGGCGTTTCTGCTCGCGATCGGCGCCGGCGCACTGTCGAACGTGCCCGGCGGCCTCGGCGTATTCGAATCGGTTCTGCTGCTATTGCTGCACAGCAACTCGACCGCGACGCTGCTCGGCGCAGTGCTCGCGTTCCGCGTCATCTATTACATCGGCCCATTGACGGTCGCGCTGGTCTTGATCGTCACGCAGGCGCTCGCGACGCACGGCGCGCGGTTGAAACGCATCACCCGCGTCAGCGGCGGCTGGTTGCGCGGCCTCGCGCCGCAAGCGGCCGGCATGGTCGTGTTCCTGAGCGGTGCGACGCTCGTTCTCGGCGGCTCGATCCCGATCGCACAATCGCGCCTGCATTATCTGAACGACCTCGTGCCGCTGCCCGTGCTCGAGCTGTCGCACAACGTCTGCAGCGCGATCGGCGTCGCGCTGCTCATTTTGTCGCGTGGGCTCTTTCGCCGTTTGCACGGTGCCTATCAAGCGACCATCGGCTTGATGGTGCTCGCCTTCGTGCTGTCGTTCGTCAAAGGCATCACGATCGGCTATGCGATCGTCGTGGTGGTCGCGGCGCTGGTGCTGTGGCTCGCGCGCGACGAGTTCTATCGCGGCGCGAAGCTGCTCGATCAAACGTTCACCGTGTATTGGATGATGAGCTTCGGCATGGTCGTTGCCGGCGGCATCATCCTCGGCCTCTTCGCATACCGACACGTCGACTATTCCAATTCGCTGTGGTGGCAATTCGAACTCGACGCCGACGCGCCGCGCATGTTGCGCGCGAGTTTGATGGCGGTCGTGATCCTGATGATGTTCGGTGTCGCGCGATTGTTGCGACCGGCACCGCTCGACGCGCCCGAGGCGTCACCCGAGGATCTCGCACGCGTGAAACAGATCGTCGCCACGTCGACGCGCACGATCGCGAACGTCGCGTTGCTCGGCGACAAGCGCTTCTTGTTCCACCCGGCCGGCGACGCTTTCATCATGTATCAGACGTCGGGCCGCAGTTGGATCGCGCTCGCAGGCCCGATCGGCAATCCCGAACGCTACGAAGAACTCGCGTGGCAATTCCGCGAAGCGACCGACCGTCACGACGCGCGCTGCGTCTTCTACCACGTCTCCGACGACGAGCTGCCGATGTACGTCGATCTCGGCTTGTCGCTGGTGAAACTCGGCGAAGAAGCGCGGGTGAGGCTCGCCGACTTCGACATCTCGAAGAGCGACCGCGCCGAGATGCGCCACGCGCGCAATCGTGCGAAACGCGACGGCGCGAGTTTCGAAGTGATCGCCGCGTGCGACGTCGCGCCGATGCTCGCCGAATTGAAGACGGTGTCGGATGCATGGCTTGCCGACAAGAAGGCGCACGAGAAAGGCTTCTCGCTCGGCGCGTTCGTGCCGGAGTATCTCGTCAACTTCGACTGCGCGGTCGTCAGGGTGAACGGCGCGGTCGTTGCGTTCGCAACGATCTGGAAGAGCGCGAACAACGCAGAGCTGACCGTCGACTTGATGCGCTTCACCGAAAAAGCGCCGAAGGGCGTGATGGATTTCCTCTTCACCGAGACGCTGTTGCTCGCGAAGGAGCGCGGTTACGAGTGGTTCAGCCTCGGCATGGCGCCGCTGTCGGGGCTCGAACAGCATCCGCTCGCGTCGCAGTGGCACAAGCTCGGCAACCTGCTCTTCCGCTTCGGCGACAACTTCTACAACTTCGAAGGCCTGCGCCGATACAAGTCGAAGTTCTTGCCGGAGTGGGAGCCGCGCTACCTCGCAAGTCCGGGCGGCATCGGATTGACTGCGGTATTGATCGACACCACCGTGCTGATCTCCGGCGGCGTGCGCGAAGTCTTCACGAAATGACGCGACAGGCTAAGAAAAAAACGGGGCCCGGAGCCCCGTCGATCGATTGGCGCGCCCGGAGAGATTCGAACTCCCGGCCCCCAAGTTCGTAGCCTGGTGCTCTATCCAACTGAGCTACGGGCGCGTAGGGCCGCGTATTATCTGGAAGGGGTTTAGGTCAGTCAACTTGAGCAGCAACCACGAATGGACGACACGGAATCGAACGAAAAACAGTTTCACGGCTGGCGGCTCCTCGGCGCCCTCGCCATCGTCATCGGCGCGCTCGCGATCGTCAGCGCGATCGTCGATTTCACCGTGCTGAAGTAAGTCGTTCACCAAGCCGATTGAGGGGATCCGGTTCGCCATCGCGCACGGGCGCAACGGCGGCGCGTCGTGCACTCCGATGCGCTCGATCGCCGTTAGGGATTCAGCACGGAGTCCAGTAACTCGACCACTCTCGTGAAGATCCAACGGTTGTCAGCGGCCGCGCGGTTCACGGTGCCGATGATCGTCGCGCGCAACGCCGGCGCATAGAACATGAACGAACCCCAGTGGCCGGAATGTCCCCACAACGACTGCATCGTCTCTGGATGGCCCACCGCCGCCTCGCGCCGCACGCCGACGCCGAGTCCATAGCGGCGCTCGTCGGTCGCCGGCACAGTGACCAACATTGCATCGACACTCTGCTGCGATAGGAGTTTGCCGTCGCGAAACAGCGCCGTGACGAAGCGCGCGAGATCCGTCACCGTCGCCACGTGACCGCCGGCGGCCCAGTCGGCGCTGCCGTTCAA
>DASRZO010000253.1:0-4145 GCA_035686405.1 Pseudomonadales bacterium
AAAGGCGCATGCAACCGCCGTCACCGCGCGCAACGACGAAGCCGGTGTCGCGCGCGCCATCGAACGGTTGTTGGCGACCGGTCAGGTCGGCTGAAGCGAGACGCTTCCGATCGGCCGCGACCAACTCGACGCGGCGGCCTCGGGGCCGAATTCCTGGACGCGCTCGTGCACGCGGTTCAGCGAGTCGTAGATCGCCTTGGTCGCCTCGGGAATGCCGATTCCCTTCGGCAAACGCACCGGCCTCTGGAAGTGCGCGCCGGCCGGCCCCGGATGAATCTCGCGCGATCCCTTCGGCCGCAGCTTGTTGAGCCCGGTCAGATAGATCGGCACGACCGGCACGTCGAACTCGGTCGCGAGGATCGACACGCCGTGGCGGAACTTCGCCATCTTGCGGCTCGTCGAGCGCGTGCCTTCGGGGAAGATCACGAGATTCGCGCCGTGTTTCAGCAGCCACCTCGGATAGTCGAGCGCGCGCGAGCCGCCGCCGCGTTGGATCGGGAACGTGCCCATCACGAGCGATTGATACCAGGGCTGCATCACCAGCTCTTTGCGGCCGGTGACGAACCAGCGATCGGCCGCGGCACCGAAGTAGACGTTCCATTTCACCCGCTGCGGCAACGCGTGGAAGAGCACGAGCGCATCGAGGTGGCTCGTGTGGTTGCCGACTACGATGCAAGGACCGCGGATACCTTTGAAATGCTCGCGGCCGGTGATCGTGAGGGGTTTGCACGCTTCCCAGACCCAGCGCGAGTAGCCGTGCCAGCGCATCGCCGCACGCGCGACTTTCGCCCACCACTGAATCTGCCATTCATGGGGACCGACGGTGCCCGCCTCGGCGGTGATCAGCCGCTGGAACAACTGCAGATCCATCGCCGGTAGCACCGAGGTCTCGACCGCGTCGGTCAGCTCCTGGCCAAGCGATGCGTAGTACGCGCGGAAGTTGTCCGATGCTTCGAAGATCGTGCAGTGATCCCACGCGCCGAGCAGGTGCATCTCGTTCAGGATCTTCGCCTCGCGCGATTCGAGTGCCTTGCGCAACTTCAGCAGATAGGTGGGATCGTCGACGATGCTGCGCATCGTGTGCGTCGTGAAGCGCGACAGCATGACGTAAGTAGGCATGACCCGTTCCTCGAGCGGCGAACGTCAGCCGCCGGGGCTCTTGCCGGTGAGCATGTCGACGAACTGCGCGACCGGCATCGCCGGCATGGTCGTGACCTTGATCGTGCCGCGCGCGCCGAGTTCCATCGCGATGCGCGCCATCACTTCGTTGGTGGGCGCTTCGATGATGTTGACGAAGTCGTAGCCGCCGAGCACCGCGTACTGACTCGTCACGCGCGCACCCATGGCCTCGACTTCCTTGTTCACCTCGCCGAGCCGCTCGGGACGTTCCTTGAGCGTCTTGCGCCCTTCGTCCGTCAGATTGCTGAACATGATGTAGGTAGCCATGACTTCTCCCCTTCGTTGGCTCGTTCTACCGTGTCGGCGGCCCCGTCGGCCGTCGCCCGACTGTACCCACAACCATCACGATCGTCATCCCGGAAGTCCGCTGTACCGTAACTGCGGCGCGGGGCTACCATCGGTTTTTTCCCGCTCGGGCCTACACGATGAAAGCAGCGGTATTTTCCGGGCGCGGCGTGATCGGTATCGCCGAGCGAAAGATGCCCGAGCCGGCGCCCGGCTGGGTGCGTCTCGGTGTGAGCGCAGTCGGCATCTGCGGCAGCGATCTGCACATCTTCGGCGGGGCGATCGGCGATCCGACGGGATTGCAGCCCGGCCACGAAGTGGCCGGCGTGATCGACGCGGTGGGTGACGGCGTGTCGCTCGCGACCGGGACGAAGGTCGCGCTCGAACCGATCACCGCGTGCGGCAAGTGCTTTCCGTGCACGACCGGGCATCGCAACCGCTGCGCGGAACATCGGCTCTTCGGCGTCACCGCGCGCGGCGGCATGGCCGAATACCTCAGCGTCCCAGCGGACGGTCTGCACGTGGTGCCGACGGATCTGAACGACAACGTCGCCGCGCTCGCCGAACCGATGGCGGTGTGCGTGCGCGGTTCGCGGCGCGCGCGGATCGAACTCGGCGCGCGCGTCGCGGTGCTCGGCGCCGGCACGATCGGACTGCTGTCGATCCTGACGGCGCGCGACGCCGGCGCGAGCGAAGTGTTCGTCACGGCGCGCCATCCGCAGCAACGCGCGCTCGCGCAGGCGCTCGGTGCGACGCGCGTGTTTTCGAGCATCGAAGAGATGGTCGCCGGCGTCGGCCCGCAATCGATGGACGTCGTCGTCGAAACGGTCGGCGGCAAATCCGACTCGTTGACCGAGGCGGTCGAGGTCGCGGCCCGCGGCGGCACCATCGCGATGCTCGGCGTGTTCGAGGGTTCGCCGCGGATTCCGGGATTGCCGTTCGCCGATCGCGAGCTGACGTTGGTCGGCTCGTATTGCTACGCCCGTGATGCGCGCGTCGGCGACTTCGCATACGGCGCGGCGCTGTTGTCGAAACATCGCGACGTGCTCGGACCCGTCGTGACACATCGCTTCAAGCTCGACGAAGTCGCGCAGGCGTACGCGACGGCCGCCGACAAGAAGTCCGGCTCGATCAAGGTTCAGATCGAGCCGTGATCTAGCGCGGCATCAGGTCTCGACGACGTAACGCCCGGGCGCCGGATACAGCGCCGGATAGCGGTTCGACCCGAGCATTCCGGGCGCGGTCACGCGCGCTCCGGAACGCGCACCGAGCCAGCCGAACCAGTGGTCGCGCCAATCGCCTTTGTGTTCTCTCGCGGCGGCGAGCCAATCGTCCGCGTCCGGCGGGAGCGTATCGGCCATCCAATATTTCAAATGCTTGTTGTCGCCGCGCGCGCTGATCGTCTGCGTGTGGTTCTGGTTCGTCAGCACGAATTCGATCGGCCCGCCGAAGAGCTGCGTCGAGCGATACGCGCCTTTCCACGGCGTGATGTGGTCGGTGCTGCCGGCCATTAGGTACACCGGGCACCTGACGTTCTCTAGACTGATGCGATTGCCGAGCGCGCGCAGTTCCCCCTTTGCGAGCTTGTTGGCGAGCGACAAGTCGAGAAAGTCCGAATACAAGCCGGCGGGCAGTCGCGTGTAGTCCATCGACCAAAACAACAGCGGATGCGCCGGCGGATCTTCGCCGAGCAGATAGTTGCTGCGGAAGAACGACATCACGTTCTCCTCGGGGCGGAGCCACGCGAACATCTCGAACACGTTCTTCTCGTCGAAGAGGCCGACCGAACGCACGCGCGCCTTCTGTGCATCGACCGATCGCTCGCTGACGAACAGGCCGAAGTCGGAATCGAGCGGGCGGTTGTCGAGGATGTTGATGAAGAGCGTCAGCGTTTCGAGCCAATCGTCGCCGCGCGCGGCGAGCACGCCGGCCGCGACCGCGGTCGTCAGTCCGCCGGCGCACACGCCGATGAGATTCACCTTGGCTTGATTGGTCACTTCGCGCGCGACCGAAACCGCTTGAATGACGCCTTCGGCATACGTGTCGAGGCCCCAGTCGCGTTGCTTCTCGGTCGGATTGCGCCAGCTGACCGCGAACACTTGGATGCCGGCCTCGAGCAGTTTCTGGAAGAGGCTGCGGTCGGGCGTCAGATCGCCGAGATAGAACCGGTTCACCTGACTGAACACGTATACGAGCGGAATCGCGTGCACGTCGGGCGTCTTCGGCGCGTATTGAATGACTTCGAGCAGTTCGTTGCAGAAGACGACTTGGCCCGTGCTGGCGCAGACGTCGGTGCCGACCTTGAACGCGTGGCGGTCGGCGACGGCCGGATAGCCGTGGTTGTTGCGCACGTCGTCGATGTAGTTGCTGATGCCCTTCATCAGGCTTACGCCGCGCGTTTCGACGGCCTTCTTCAACGCTTCGGGGTTGCCGACGAATGTGTTCATCGGGGCGGCGAGGTCTTTCATGATGTCGAGCATGAAGCGCGCGCGTTCGTGCTCGAGAGCGTCGAAGTTCGATTGCGCGAGCCATGCGTCGACCGAACGTCCCCACGCGAGATACGCCTGACCCATGCGGCGGAAGATCGGGTTGTCGCGCCACGCGTCGTCCTTGAAACGCGCGTCCTTTGGCGCCGGCTCGATGTTGCTGCTGCCGAACGTGATGCCGACGAAATCGCTCAA
>DASRZO010000254.1:0-2092 GCA_035686405.1 Pseudomonadales bacterium
TCCGATCGGGCGCGCTTCAAGGCGCAGAACAGGCTTTCCGACAAGGCCGTGAACAGCGCGATGTTCGAACGGTAGGTCACGATGCTGGCCGACAAGCGCATCGATCAGCTCCCGTGTACGAGCGACTTGTTCATCGCGCGCCAAATCGCGCCCGTTGGCGCACGATCGTCGGCCTGTACGACTCGTCGCTTCTTCGTCTGCCGCGCCAAGCCTTTGAGCGCATCCCACTTCGCCTGGAGCGCAACGACGAACTGACCGCGCAGTGCGCACACGACGAGCATCGACAGGTTGAACGCGATGTGCAGCGGCAGCAGCGCCCACACGAGTCGCGTCGGCATGTTCTTCGCGAATACCCAAATCAGATTGCGCTGACCGTAATAGGTCGCGAACGTCGACCGGTAGCCGGTGATGCCCGATCCGACATGCTCGACCCGCGCTTTGCTGACGAACCGGCAGCGATACCCGAGCAAGCGCAACCGAAAGCCCAAATCGACGTCTTCCAGATAGCAGAACAGATCTTCGTCGAATCCGCCGACGCGCCGCACCGCGTCGAATCGATACAGCGCCGCCGCCGCACACGCGCAGAACACGTCGCGGTCGACGAGCCACTCCGATCGGATCGTGCGACCGTGGTGTCTGCGCCACGCAGCTCCGGACAGATGATACGAATCGCCGAGGCCATCGATCTCGCTCGGCACGTCGGCCCGAACGAGGCACGACGCCCACGACGCGCAACCGTCGTCGCCGTCGGCGGCATCGAGCAGCGCCATCAACCATCCGCGCGAAGCGAACGCATCGGGGTTCAGCAACGCGACATAGTCGACGCCGAGTTCCGCGCAAAGCGCAAAGGCACGATTGTTTGCGGCGGCGAAGCCGTCGTTCGCCGCGTTCACCAAGTACCGATAGTGCGGGAATCGTTCTCGCGCGAGGACCAAGGAGTCGTCGGTGCTCGCGTTGTCGACCACGATGACGTGGTCGGCTTGCCGCGATTGGGCGGCGACTGCCTCGAGGCAGCGAAGCAGATAGCCGCCACCGTTGTAATTCACCACGACGACGGCAACGGTCGGCGCAGTCATCGATCGGGATCCTCGAGCGACCGCGCGTGCGGCGAACCCATACCCAGCCCCAACGCGAGGCCGACCGGCAACCAGATCACGAGCCAACTCACGCTCACCTTGTCGATCAACTCCCAGCCGTCGAACGCATACGCAACGGCGCCTGCGGCGATCAGCGACAGACCGAGGCGAGCGGCCCGAGCATCGAGGTTTCCCACCAACTTCCCCACCGTGCACCCCAGCACAGACAACAAGAGTACCAGGCCGACCAGCCCACCCTGCAACGCGCTCGCGAGATAGAGACTATGCGGGTGGGCAAAGGTCTGGTCCGCGACCACCACGCGATCGCTGGTCAAGACGCCCAAACCGAACCACGGATTGCCATCCGCGTATCGCTGCCACTCGGCGCTCCAAATGGCCATGCGAAAGCTGTCGCCGCGCGGAAACAGGTCGGCAAGCACGTCTCGATCGATGGCGATGAAAGCGAACGCGGCCGCCGCGACCACGAGGGTCACAGTGAGCCATCGCACGATGCGCACGCGGGTCGGACGCCGCACGACCAACGACGCAACCCAAACGCCCGCTCCCGCGGTGACGTAGCCATTGCGCGAACCCGTCGCGAACAGTGCCGCCCCGACCGCGACGAGACAAACAGCCGCGACGATGCGCCAGCGCTGCGTATCGTTCAGCGCGACGTCGAGCGCGATCAGCAGCGCTGCAGCGAATGTCAACGCGGCAACGACGCTGTTGCGCAGTTGACCGAGGCCGGCAAGGCGCCCGTCCCACGTCGGGTGAGCCTGAAATTCGAACAACGCGGCGATCGCGGCCAGCGCGGCGGCGATCGTCACGCCGCGAGTGAGCCAATTCAGCATCGATGCCGAATGCGCAATCGACATCGCGACGCCCACGACGAACCCTGCAATCAACACACACCGCGAGTACGTCGTGAACGCGCCGCGCCACACGAACTCGCTCGACCACCATACCGACGCCGAGAAATAGACGAGCAGCAACGCGGCAGCGGTTGCGACTGCGCG
>DASRZO010000255.1:0-2158 GCA_035686405.1 Pseudomonadales bacterium
TGCGGATCGAGACCGACGCGCATGACCGAACGAACGAATGACGCCGCTCAGTCGAGTTGGCTCGAAGAGAAACAATCGGCGTGGCTGTACCGCGTACTCGCAGAGGTCGAGCCACGACCGACGCTATCCGAGTTGTTCACGACGCTCGCAGCGGAAGCGGACGCGCAAGCCTCGCTGTGGGCGGCGAAGATCGGCAACGGCACGTTGCCGACGTTCGAGCCGGCGCTGCGGGCGCGGATCGTCGCGGCTCTGGCGCGTCGTTTCGGGGTGAAGCCGATTCGCCAAGTGCTCGCCGGTATGAAGGTGCGCGGGATGTCGGCGTACGCGGGATTGCACCCGGGCGGACATTCGATGCCGCTGACGGTCGCGGAGATCGGCGAGTCGCATCGGGTCGGTCGCGGCAACTTGCGCGCCGCAGTGTTCGGCGCGAACGACGGATTGATCTCGAACACGAGTCTGATCATGGGTTTCGCCGGCGCGACGTCGAACGATCACTTCGTTCTGTTGTCCGGCGTCACCGGTCTGCTCGCCGGCGCGCTGTCGATGGCCGCCGGCGAATTCGTGTCCGTACGGTCGCAGCGCGAACTCTACGAGCACCAGATCAAGCTCGAACGCGACGAACTCGAGGAATACCCGGAAGAGGAAGCCGAGGAACTCGCGTTGATCTACGCGGCGCGCGGAATGCACATCGACGAAGCGCGCGGCGTCGCACAGAAAATGCTCGCCAATCCCGAGCATGCGCTCGACGTCTTGGCGCGCGAGGAGTTGGGTCTAAATCCGGACGACCTCGGCTCGGCGTGGGGCGCCGCCGGCTTTTCGTTCGCTTGCTTCGCGACCGGCGCGCTCGTACCGCTTCTGCCGTTTCTCGTCGGCGCCGGCGGCATCGTCGCGTCGGCGTTGCTGGCGGCCGTCACGATCTTCGGCCTCGGTGCTGCGATCAGCTTGTTCACCGGGCGACGTGCCTTCATCGGTGCGTTGCGCATGTTGCTGATCGGCGCGGCAGCGGCGAGCCTCACGTACGGGCTCGGCTATCTCTTCGGCGTCAACGCCGGCTGACGCGCCACTGTTGCCCCGTTGGCGTCTTGGCTTGCCGGGCATGTCGACCGGCGCGCAGTAGTGATTCGCGCCGACGCGTGCACGGGCGCCCAGAATTCCAATCCGCCCGATTTGCCGATCGGGTCGAGGTCGGCCACCTGGCGCCAGGTCGACCACGAGTCGGATCGAGCCGCGTTGCCGTCCGAGCGCGCGCAGCGGAACTAGGTGCCGGTGAAACGGGCGGGGCGGCGCTCGAGGAACGACGCGACGCCTTCCTTGTGATCGTTCGATTTGAAGCACTCGGCCAGCGCTTTCGTGTGACGCTGCATGTGGTCGGCGACATCGCTGCCGAGGCCCTCGTACACCATCGCTTTGATGCGCTGCTGCGAGAACGGCGAGGCCGCGGCGATCTTGCGCGCGAGTTCGAGAGCGGTCGCATGCAGCGCTGAGCTCGGGACGATTTGATCGACGTAGCCGATGTCGAGTGCGTCCTCCGCGGTCAGGAAATCGCCGGTGTACAGCAGCTTGAACGCGCGTTGCGCACCGATCAGCCGCGGCAGCAGCCACGTGCCGGCGCCGGTGTCCGGCACCAATCCTCGATGCACGAAATTCCACGCAAAGCGCGCGTTCGGCGTCGCGATGCGGATGTCGCATTGCGAACTGAATTCCGCGCCCATGCCGACCGCCGGACCGTCGATTGCGCCGATCACCGGCTTCGGGCATTCGACGATCGGCCACCAGCGACCGCGTTCTTCGGCGTTGCCGCGCAAGCCCCGCTGGGCTCCGGGTACGGTTGCGAGATCGGCGAGATCGGTGCCGGCACAGAACGCGCCCGGTGCGCCGGCGATGATCACCGCGCGCGTCGCGGCGTCCGCACCCGCTTGCGCGACGCGTTCGAGAAACTCGCCGAGCATCGCGTACGTCATCGCGTTGCGCTTCTCGGGCCGGTTGATGGTGACGATGCCGACGGCGCCGTCCGTTTCGTAGCGAATGAGATCGGTCATGGCGGTCCCCCGAACGCGGAGCGCCAACCGTAACCGAGAATGAATGCGCGATGATAGGCACGCGGACCGTGGGGAACTGCCAGGCGTATCTCCTTCAGGCCGGCCGCGGAACGCCCGCG
>DASRZO010000256.1:0-6060 GCA_035686405.1 Pseudomonadales bacterium
ATGGTCGCCGGACTCGTCGCGGCCGGGCGGATTCCGCACGACGAATTTGCGCGCCGTGCGAAAGTGCTGCGGCTGAAATTTTCGGACGGCAAGACCGACGTCGGGCTGATCGACGCGGCGCTGTTGAAGGACGACTTCGTCGGCAACTTCCTACCGTTCGATGCGGCGCGTTTGTCGCGAATTCTGCTGACGCGCGCCGAGCCGGACTCGGTCGGCATGTCGCCGATCGGCGGCTATCTCGACCCGGTGGGCGCGGCCGACGATTGCGGGCTGTTGGTCGAGATGGGCGAAGGCCGTCGTTACGCCGCGCCGTTGTCGCCGGGCCTGTTCCGGCAAGTGTCGGTCGCGCGGCATCGGCGCGTCGCGCTCGGTGAAGCGATCGCGTTCGACGGTCCCGGCGTGCTCGCGCTCGACGGCGATCGCGACCACAAACTCGGCGACGGTCTACGCGCGACGATCGCGATCGAGCGCAACGGACCGTGGGCGTTCGACGTCGCCGCCGTCATGCGATACGCGGTGCGCCAAGGTATGATCGCGTAGCCGCGCCGGCCCGCCGCGTTCCTTCATCCACTACGGACGTCCGATGATCATCAAACCCCGCATTCGAGGCTTCATCTGCACGACCGCGCATCCGAAAGGCTGCGCCGCGCACGTCGATTCGCAGATCGCGACGGTGAAGGCGCGCGGCGCGCTGTTGGATTCTCCGAAGCGCGTGCTCGTGATCGGCGCATCGGGCGGTTACGGCCTCGCATCGCGGGTGGTCGCCGCGTTCGGCGGCGGCGCGTCGACGCTCGGCGTCAGCTTCGAAAAAGCGCCCGAGGACACGCGCACCGCCACGGCCGGTTGGTACAACAATCACGCATTCGAACGGCGCGCCAAGGCGGCCGGGTTGTATGCGAAGACGTTCGACGGCGACGCGTTCTCCGACGCGATGAAGGTGAAGGTGGTCGACGCGATCAAGCGCGACTTCGGCCAAATCGACTTGATGGTGTACAGCCTCGCATCGCCCGTGCGGCAGGATCCGAAGAGCGGCGTGCTGCATCGCTCGGTGATCAAACCGATCGGCGGGGTGCATCACGTGAAGACGCTGAACCTCGATCGCGGCGTCGTACACGAAGTCGATCTCGAACCGGCGACCGTCGACGAGATCAAAGCCACTGTCGCGGTGATGGGCGGCGAAGATTGGGAATTCTGGATCGACGCATTGCAATCGGCCGGCGCGCTCGCCGACGGTTTCCGCACGGTGACGTACACGTACGTCGGCAGCGAACTGACGTGGCCGATCTACTGGCACGGCACGCTCGGCAAAGCGAAGGAGGATCTCGACCGCGCCGCGGCCGCGATCCGCGGGCGGCTCGGTGCGCGCGGCGATGCGCGCGTCGCGGCGCTGAAGGCCGTCGTCACGCAAGCGAGCTCGGCGATTCCGGTGGTGCCGCTGTACGCGTCGCTGCTCTTCAAGGTGATGAAAGAGAAGAACGTGCACGAGACCGTGATCGAGCACATCGACCGGTTGTTCCGCAGCGCGCTCTATTCGAAGACGCCGCCGCCCCTCGACGAAGTCGGCCGCATTCGCCACGACAGCGTGGAGTTGTCGGACCCGATTCAAGGCGAAGTGAAGCGGCGCTGGCCGATCGTGACGACGGAGAACCTATCGGAGCTCGCGGATTTCGATCTCTTCCGCGCCGACTTCTTGAAGATCTTCGGCTTCGGCTTCCCGGGCGTCGACTACGACGAAGATCTCGATCCGGCGCTGACCGCGCTGTAGTCGCGATGCTGCGTTCGTTCTGGGCACGACTCGCCGGCGTCGCATTGGCAATTGCCGCTGCGCACGTCGCCGGGGCGACGCCGGCGCGGTACTTCGGCCCGTGCGATGCGTCCGCCGCGATTCCGATCGGGCCAGACCGTTTCGTCGTCGCAAATGACGAAACGAATACGCTCTACGTGTACAAGCGCGACGATCCGCACCCGATCGACTCGTTTCCGGTCACGAAATTCCTGGGCTCGAAGGAACGCGACGAGGCGGACATCGAAGGCGCCGCGGCGATCGGCCAGCGGATTTACTGGATCACGTCGCACGGGCGCGATGCCAAGGGCAAAACGCGGCCGGGACGGCGGCGTTTCTTCGCGACCGACCTCGGCGACGATCCGAAGAATCCGCTCGCGACCGCCGGCAAGCCGTACGTGAACCTGCAGCACGACATGCTCGATGCGCCGCAGCTCGCTCGTTATGGATTCGAAGCGGCGTCGCGGCTCGCTGCCGAAGCACCCGGCGGCTTCAACATCGAAGGGCTCGCCGCGACGCCGAGCGGCGGGCTGCTGATCGGTTTCCGCAATCCGCTCTTCCAAGGCCGCGCGATCGTGCTGCCGCTCGACAACCCGGCCGCGGTGATCAACGGCGATCACGCGCAGTTCGGCACGCCGTACGAATTCGATTTCGGCGGCCGCGGCATTCGCAGCATGGAACGCGTCGGCGACGGCTACTTGATCGTGGCGGGGCCGATCGCCGATGTCGGCACGTTCGCGGTCTATCGTTGGTCCGGTACGCGCGGCGACGCGCCGAAGCAGCTGCACGTCGATCTCGGCTCGCTGCGGCCGGAGGCGCTGATCGCGATTCCCAACACCAACCAAGTGCAGCTCTTCAGCGACGACGGCGGCGTCGAGACCGACGGTGTCGCGTGCAAAGACCTCGAGTTCGCGCAGCAGTCGTTCCGTACCCTGATCTTCACCCCGTAATTCGGCGCCGCTCGATGCGTTCGGTCGCGACGGCGAATGCGCGGAAACGCGCATCGTCGGCCGCGAGATACCGGCGTTTCGACGCCGTGGCGACGTGAGCGGCGGCGCACGCGCGCCTCGTCCGTGGCCGCTGCCCGCGCGAGTTCGCGGCGACGACACTCGCGCCATGAACGCTTCGAAAATAGATGCTTCGAATCTCCAGCGCCGTGTCCAACGGTTTCGTTGGGTCGCGTACGCGTGGCTCGCGGCGGTGCTGCTGTTGCTGGCACGCGAGACCGATACGCCGTTGCCGGCGTGCCTCGGCGCGGTGCTGTTGCCGCTGGTGGCGCTCGTGCCGTGGCTATTGCGGCGGATTGAACGCCGGTACGCCGTCGCGACGCACGACGTCGAGAATCTGCTGACGCCGTGCGTGATCGCGTGCCTGTCGCTGCCGCTATTGCCGACGGTCGCCGTGTTCGGCGCGTTGCTGACCGGCGTCGTCGCGTTGCGCGGTTGGCGTGCCGCGTCGGTCGGCGCGCTGCAGGCGATCGCCGGTTGGAGCATCGGCCGTCTGCTCGCGCCGGACGTGCACTACGAACCGAGCCGCTGGGTCGACGTCGCAAGCCTCGCGTTCGTCGTCGCGTACACGACGCCGCTGTGCGCGCTCGGTTACGAGCAGACGATGCGAATGCACCGCGCGCGGGAGGACCTGCGGCGCGTGTCGGGCGATCTCGAGCGCCAGCGCGACCGGCTCGCGCGCTACGTCGCGGGACCGGTGCTGCAACGTGTGGCGCGCGATCCGCTCGCGGCGCTCGAACGGCGTTGGCTCACCGTGACGTTCGTCGACATCTCCGACTTCACCGCATTGACGGAACGCCTCGAGCCGGAAGACCTGACGGCGCTGCTCGACGCGTTCTTCTCCGCGCTCGCCGATCTCGCCGCGGACCACGGCGGTACGCTGCACAAATTCCTCGGCGACGGCGCGCTGATCAGTTTCGGTGAGGCGCACAGCGGCGGGCGGCAGGCGGATGCGCGCGCGTGCGTGGACATGCTCGACCGGCTCGCGCAGTCGGTCGATGCGTTGAACGCGGCGGCGCGCGAGCGCGCCATCGAAGCGGTGTTGGCGGTGCGCGCCGGCGTCGCGTCCGGGTATTGCTCGGTCGGCGATTTCGGCGCGGCCGCGCGCGTCGAATACACGGTGATCGGGCCGGCGGTGAACCTCGCGAGCCGGCTCGAAGGTCTGGCCGCGGCCGGCGAAACGTGGGTCGCACAGACGACGCGCGATCTGGTCGGCGCCGGGCGATTCGATGCGCTCGGCGAATTTTCCGTCAAGGGCGTAGCGGAACCGATCGCCGTGTTTCGTCTGCGCGCCGCATCGGTTGACGCGGCGGTAGCGGCTCTCTAAGGTGCGGCGGACTTTCATCGGACGCCACTCAAGATGCCGCACGATGCGCGCACGAACAGCGTGTTTCTCAAAGCGTGCCGCGGCGAACCGGTTCCGTACACGCCGATCTGGCTGAACCGCCAAGCCGGGCGCTACATGCGCGAGTACCACGCGGTGAAAGGCACGACGCCGAGTCTCGATTTCTTCAAGACGCCGGAGCTCGCGGCGCGCGTGACCCTCGATGCGCAGCGCATCCTCGGCGTCGACGCGGCGATCATGTTCGCGGATCTGTTGCCGGTGCTCGAGCCGATGGGCATGCGGCTGTCGTACGAGCCGGGCGAAGGACCGGTGTTCGCGAATCCGGTGCGCAGCGCGAAAGACGTATCGCGCCTCGCGGTCGTGCCGGCCGACGAAGGTACGCCGTACATTCGCGAGACCATCACGCGGATCCTCGACGATTTGCCGCAATCCGCGGCGTTGATCGGTTTCGCCGGCGCGCCGTTCACGCTCGCGTCGTACGCGATCGAAGGCCGCGGCTCGCGCAACTACACGTGGGTCAAGAAGATGATGTACAGCGCGCCGCAGTTGTGGGACGCGCTGATGACGAAGCTCGTGCAGGTGATCGCGGACTACGTGCGGCTGCAGATCGACTCCGGCGTGCACGCGGTGCAAGTGTTCGACTCGTGGATCGGCGTGCTGTCCATCGGCGACTATCGCCGCTACGTCGCGCAGCACAGCAAGGCGCTGATCGACCGTATCGGGGGGCGCGTGCCGATCATCTACTTCGGCACCGGCAACCCGCACTTGGTCGACGACATGTTCGCCGCGGGCCCCGACGTGTTGGCGGTCGATTGGCGCACGCCGTTGCGCGCGACGTGGGATCGGCTGCGTTGCCGCGCGATACAGGGCAACCTCGATCCGATCGTGCTGTGCGCCGACCGCGCGGCAATCACCGAGCAGACGCAAGCAATTCTCGATGAAGTCGGCGGACGCCCCGGCCACATCTTCAACCTCGGCCACGGCATCGTGCCGGAGACGCCGGTCGACAACGTGAAATACCTCGTCGACTTGGTACACGAACGCTCCGCGCGCGCGTGACGATCGCACCACCGCGCTGGCTGATCGTGGTCGGCTTCTGGTTGCCGTTTGCGTTCACGACGTACGCCGCATTCGCGCCGCACGGCGTGCCGCTGCCGTTTCAAGTGAGCGACGTCATCTTGCATGCGTCGGCGTTCACCTATCTAACGGCCGCGCTATGGCTTGCGCATTGCGTCGGCGATGGCGGTCGGAAACCAGCGCTGTGGATGATGGCGTACGGCGTCGTGATCGAGGTGATTCAAAGCTTCGAGCCGACGCGCAGTGCCGAGATCAAGGACCTCGTCGTCGACGCGTGCGGCATCGGATTCGGCGTGCTGTTGTACCGCTCCGTCGTGTCGAAACTCGTGGTCGCTCGGCGTGTCTAATGAGGTGAGAGATCTCGTCGTGAGGGCACGTCATGGGCTTCTCGAGATTGACATCGTTTTGTGCGGCCGGCCTGCTGGCAGGCGCCGCACTCGGCGCCGCGCCCGACGCGGCGGCCGAATCGGCCAACACCCCGCCACCGCCGTTGGTACTGCCGGCGCCCGACAACGCGCCGCACTTCCACGTGTCGATTCCGTTCGCCGATCGCGGCGGCATCTACGACTGGCGTGCGAACGGCAACGTCGGGCTCTGGGTGCAGGCGCTGAACCGGCAGTGGTACTACGCCACGTTCATGGGGACCTGCTGGGGTCTGGATAGCGCGCAGAGCATCGGCTTCGTCACCGACGTCACCGGCGAGTTCGACCGCTGGAGCTCGGTGATCGTGCCGCACCAACCGCGCTGCCATTTGTCGACGTTCGAGCAAAGCGCGGCACCGCCGCCGCGTCGCGGCGCCAACAGCATCGGGTGAGGCGCGGTCAGCGCGCCGCGAGCTTCGGTGCGGT
>DASRZO010000257.1:0-5314 GCA_035686405.1 Pseudomonadales bacterium
GCGGCGCCTTCGGTCATCGCGTGGATCGAGCCGATGTCGTATCCCATCGCGTGCAGCAGCTTGCGCTGATCGCGTTGTTCGAGCCGCCGCGCGTCGATCTTGCGCGAGTCTGCGGCGACGCGCCGAAAAATCCACGGGCCATCGACGTCGAAGAACGGATCCGGCGATCGCGTGCCCCCTCGTGCGAGCGTTAGCAGATTGGCGGTGCTCGACACGGTGCCGTGGGCCCATCCCCACGCCGAAGGAATCAACGCCTTCGCTTCACGCACGATGCGGCCGCCGCGCCAGCGCGCGATCGCGAGATAGCGCGGCCGCCCGAGACTACCGGTGCCCTTCGCCCACGTCGCGATGCGTTCGATCACAGCGTCTTCCGGCAAATGCCGAAGCAACCGCGATTCAAGATCGTGCGGCGCGTCGGCCGTCGGCGCGCGATCGATTTGGTCCCAGAATTCGCGCCGTTCGGCGTCGGACACCGCGACCAGCGGCCGCATCCACGTCTCTTGTTCGTCGAGCAGCGTCGGCCGCGGATCGCGCAGACCCGCCTGATAACCGAGCAGGATTTCGCGCGCGGCCTTGCGGTTGCCGAGCGTCGACGTCGGCGACAGCCGCGCGCTCGTGGCGAGGCGAACGACATCGAACACGTACGGCGTGCGGTCGGCTTCGTCGAAGTCGTTGACGCCCCAGATCGCGCGGCCCTGCGCGTCACGCCACGTGCCGAAGTTCTCGAGGTGCGTGTCGCCGATCGCGAGCACGTTGGGTGCGCCGCGCAGGTCCGCCGCGATCGACTCGATCAGGCGCGCCCAGCGAAAGTAGGTCGCGCGCAGAAACACGAACGGATTTTTCGTCATCCGTGCGTGCTTGTAGCGCAGATCTTCGTCGACGACGCAGCATCGGTCGCGCAGCCACGCTTCGTAGGCGTTGACGTCGGTTTCGATGGACATCGCGATCTGACGGAATCGTTGGGCAGTCGAAGGTAGCCCCTCGGCAGCGAATCGCCAAGCGGCGGCGGCCGGCGGGTTCTACTGCGACTGTCCGCCCGGACGTTTGCGCGGCTGCCGCAGCAACGCGACGCTCGGATCGAAGAAGCGCTGGATTTCGTTGAACGGCAGCGGTTTCGAGAAGTAATAGCCCTGGCCGTATTCGCAGTCGTGCTCCGACAGGAACTTGAGTTGCTCCGTCGTTTCGACGCCTTCGGCAACGACGACGAGGCTCAACCGGTGCGCCATCGAGATCACCGCCGCGGTGATCGCCATGTCGTCCGGATTCTTCGGAATCTCCATGACGAACGAGCGGTCGATCTTCACCGTATCGATCGGGAATCGCTTCAGGTAGTTCAGCGACGAATAGCCGGTACCGAAGTCGTCGATCGCGAGCTTGATGCCGAGCTCGTGCAGGCGCTCGACCGTGAACGCGGCCGCTTCGGCGTCGTCCATCAACATCGTCTCGGTGATTTCGACCTCGAGCTGCGCGGGATCGATGCCGGCCTCGCGTATGCAACGCCGCACCGTGTTGACCAGATTCGGATCGCGGAATTGCCGCGTCGAGATGTTCACGGCGACTTGGATCGGCGCGCCCGTCTGTTCGGTCAGATCGCGCGCGGCAATGCACGCCTGTTGGATCACCCACGCGCCGATGCCGACGATGACACCCGTTTCCTCGGCGACGCTGATGAACTTGTCCGGCGTCAGCAGCCCGCGCTCCGGGTGGTGCCAGCGGATCAACGCCTCGACGCCCGTGATGCGCTGATCGGCGAGGCGGACCTTCGGCTGATAGAAGAGTTCGAACCGGTTCGCTTCGAGCGCTTCGCGCAGCTCGTTCTCGGTACGCAGGCGGCTCTGCGCCTTCGTGTTCATCTCTTCGGCGAAATATTGGTAGTTGTTGCGGCCGCGTTCCTTCGCCCGATACATCGCGAGGTCGGCGTTCTTCGTCAGGATGTTCGGCTGCACCGAGTCGCTCGGGATGATCGTGATGCCGATGCTGGTCGTGACGACGAGGTGATGACCCGAGATCGTGATCGGCGCGCGCAATCGCCCGAGAATTTTCTCGGCCACCGCACCGGCGTCGCCGGGCGACGCGATGTCGTACAGGAGAATCGTGAATTCGTCGCCGCCGGGACGGGCCACGGTGTCTTCGCTACGTACGCAGTGCGTCAACCGCCGCGCGACTTCGCGCAGCAATTCGTCGCCGGCTTCGTGGCCGAGCGTGTCGTTGACGCGCTTGAATTGGTCGAGATCGAGATACAACAACGCCGCGTACGTGCCGGTGCGTTGTGCGTGGGCGATCGCCTGTTCGAGCCTGTCGCCGAACAAACGCCGGTTCGCGAGATCGGTCAGCGTGTCGTAGAACGCCATCCGTTCCATCTGTTCGGCGCTGCGCTTCATCTCCGTGATGTCGGCGATCTGAACGATGAAGTAGAGGGGCGCGCCGTCTTCCGAGCGCTGCAGCACGACGTGGAAGTTCGTCCAGATCTCGATGCTGTCTTTGCACAGCATCCGTCGCTCCGAGCGGAACACGTTGCCGGAGCGATGCTGCAAGCGGTCGAACGTGTCTTTGAGGCTCTGCCGTTCTTGCGGCGGCACGAGACGGCTGATGTGGCTGCCGACCATTTCGCTCTCGCTGTAGGCGAGCGCCTGCATCGCGAAATGGTTCGCTTGGAAGATGTAGCCGTCGGTGTCGGTCAGCAGCATGCCGATCGGCGCGTTTTCGAACGCACCGCGGAATCGTTCTTCGCTGACGCGCAGCTTCGCTTCGGTCTCGCGTTGTGCGCGGTTGTCCTTCGCGATGCAGACGAGGCTCTTCGTGCCTTCGAGCTCGACCACGGTCGCCGATACGAGCGCCGGGATCTGTTCGCCGCGCTTCGTGCGGAACATCAGGTCGAAGTTCTGCAGGCTGCCTTCCTTCACGACGAGTTCGGTCGATCGCTTCAGCTGTTCGATGTCGTCGAAGATCGGCAACTCGCTGACGCGGTGACCGACCAGTTCTTCGTACGTGAAACCGGACGCGACGACGAACGCGTCGTTGATGTCGAGAATGCGTCCGTCGGCGAGCCCGATGATGACGATGCCGTCCGGGCTGCCGGTGAAGATCCGCGCGAATTTCTCCTCGCTTTCCTTCAGTGCGGTCTCGGCGAGACGGCGCTTCGTGATGTCGCGGCCGATGCACAGCACGCACAGCTCGCCGTCGATCTCGACGTAGCGCACCGAGATCTCGGTTTGCAGCGTCTCGCCGTTCTTCGCGACGAGCTCGGTCTCGTAATCGAGACATTCGTAGTGCGCTTCGAGTTCGGCCTGTACGCGTTCACGATCGTGCGGATTGGCCCAGATCTTCAGTTCCCTGTCTTGCAGCCCGATGCCTTCTTCGCGCGTGTAGCCGAGCAAGCGCGTGAAGCCGGTGTTGAAGTCGATGATCGTCGAGTCCTCGCTGCGCATGATCAGGATCGCGTCGGGACTCGAATGGAAGATCGTCGAGAACTTGTTCTCCGAAACGCGCAGCTGCTTCTCCGCCTTCACCTGGTCGGTCGTGATGCGCGCGGTCACCACGGTTCCGACGATGCCCGGCGCGTCGCCGAGGCCGGTGAACTGCACGTCGAGGAACGTATCGGAGTTCTGCAGCCGCAC
The DNA here is from genome assembly GCA_035686405.1 of Pseudomonadales bacterium. Lineage (GTDB taxonomy): Bacteria > Pseudomonadota > Gammaproteobacteria > Pseudomonadales > Azotimanducaceae > DATJGR01. The sequence goes on from DASRZO010000257.1 coordinate 3,618, forward strand.
GTCGGTGAGGCGGAACGTCTCGCGCGGCCGTCGATACGTGCGCGCGAGCGCGCGGCCGAACTCGTTGCGGTCGGTCGTATGGATGAACGGTAACGGCTTCGCGCCGATCAACGATGTCGCCGCGGCGCCGAAGATTTCATAGGCCTTCGGGTTCGCGTAGCTGATGCGGCCCTCGAGATCGATCACCAGCGTGACTTCGCCGGTATTCTCGATGATGCCGCGGAAGCGCGATTCGCTGACGGCGAGCGCGCGTTGTGCGCGGCGCTGCTCGGTGAGGTCGAGCGCTTGTACGACGGCGTAGCTCGCCTTACCGGACGGATCGCGCAACATGCGCGCGTAGATCGATGCCCACAGCTTGCGGCCGTCGGCGCGAACGAACTCGCGCTCGAGCCGAATGTGCGCGTCGGCTTGCGACAAGAGCTCGCCGCGTTGCGCGCGGATCTCGTCCCACAACGCGTCGCCCAGCAAGCGGTCGAGGCTCGCGCCGATCAGCGGTTCGTCCGAGCGCCCGGCGAGCTGCACGAACGCGTCGTTGGCGTGCACGATCGTGCCGCTGGTATCGACGAGCGCGGTCGCGGCCGGCGCGTGCGCGAACGCTTCGTGAATCTGTTCGATCGCGACGTGGCGGTGGCGCGGATCCCAAATGAGCAACGCCGCCGCCATCCAATAGAGACTCGACCACAGCATTTGGCCGACGCCGACTTGCAGCTCGGACCACGAACCGCGCCACAACTGCGCGTCGAGCAACGTCGGCAGAATGTGCGTCGCGGTCGCAGCGACCGCGGCGGCGATGACGAGGCCGCGATGATTCGTGCGACCGGCGATCAACATCGCGAACAGAAATACCGATGCGGCGACTTCGTAGCCGCTCGTCAGCGCGGAGACGACGACGCCGATCACCAGCGTGGCAATCGTCAACCCGATCGCCACGGGCGGATCGAGTCGCCGGTGCGCAGCCCACGCATCCATCGTGCGTCCTTAGGGGAGGTTCCGTTATCCTTGCGCGACCGCGTCGCAAACCCTCGGATCGGTCGCTCACACGTCCATGAACTACGAATTGACGGTAGCGGTTCACGGTCAGGGACTCTATGACGTCACGCACAAAGTCGCGGAGACGGTACGCAATTCGGGGATTCGCGACGGTCTCGCGACGGTTTTCATCCGTCACACGTCCGCGAGTCTGATCATTCAGGAGAACGCCGATCCGGCGGTGCGCAGCGATCTCGTGCGTTGGATGAATCGCTTGGTGCCCGAGAACGATCCGCTGTACACGCACGTCGAGGAAGGCGCCGACGACATGCCGGCGCACATCAAAGGCGCGTTGACGGCGGTGTCGCTATCGGTGCCGGTGCTCGCCGGCGACCTCGGCCTCGGCGTGTGGCAGGCGATCTATTTGTGGGAACACCGTCACCATCGCGGCGAACGGCGGTTGATCGTCAACGTGCTCGGCTGAGGCGCGGCCTCCGAGACGGCGAGATCGCGCAGATTCGCGAATATTTCGACGTGGCGACGGTCGAGAAGCAGTGGCCCGTGCCGCTCGCTTAAGGAACGTCGGACGGCGCTGGAGGCGTTCGGTCGAAGAGCGCCTTCGTCGCCTCGTCGGCGGGGAACATCGACTCGATGCGCAACTCGTCGGTCGTCACGTCCTGCGCGGTGCCGAAGGTTGCGATCACGGTGAAGAACGAGGCGCGCAGGCC
>DASRZO010000258.1:0-2812 GCA_035686405.1 Pseudomonadales bacterium
GGCGTTCGACGCGGTGCTCGAAAAGCCGCACTACATCTCCGGCAACGATGTGCTGTACACGCCGAACTTGAATCTCGCGCGCGTCGGCCACTCGACGAAGCTCGTGCATCAGGAGATGGAATACACGATCGGTCGCGCCCAGCGCGGCGCGGCGGCGTTGAAAGCGTTCGACGCCGCAGCGTTCGGCGATTCGAACATCGTGTTGCGGCAGCCGCTGCCGGCGACGTTCGTGCAGGCGAAGGTGACGTACACCGGTGTGCATTTCCTGATCGATCCGGAGCGGCCGGCGATGGCAGGGACGGAGACGGTCGCGGCCTGACGCAACTTCTCGATCTGAAACTGCCCGATGTAACTTCGATGTACGCGCAATGATTCGTCGCACGCAATGGGCCCCTTCTCGAACGCTTCCCCGGGTCGCGCAGGGGTGGCGGCGCGTCGCGCTCGTCGGTGCGTTGGCGTGGGTCGTCGTCGCATGCGGCGACGCCTCCGACGATCTCGAAATCGGCGCCGGCGCGCCCCCGAGCGGCGCCGTTGGGGTTCCGTACAACGTCGGCAACGGCGTCACCTGCTCGCGTTCGGGGCAGACCTGCACGCCGTGCTTCGTCGGCGGAACCACACGCGCGTGTCCGACGCTGTGGCGTTATCAGAACAGTTTCGTCTTCGCCGCGAGCGGGGGATCGGCGCCGTTCTCTTGGACCGCCACCGGGCTGCCGCCGGGAATCACCATCGCCACCGACGGCGTGATCCGCGGCACGCCGACGGCAGCGGGGTCGTATACGGCTTCTCTACACGTCGCCGACTCGGCGATTCCGGCAAACGAAGCGACCGGCAGCGCGACGATCGACATCGATTCGGCACCGCCGCCGACGATCGCCACGTCGCCGGCCGTTCCGACGGCGGCGATCAATCGCGCCTACGCCGCGACGTTTGCGGTCGGCAACGGCGAGTTGCCGCTGACATGGAGCGAGACGGGTGCGCTGCCGCCCGGCATGGCGTTCTCGTCGACCGGGGTGCTGTCGGGCACGCCGACCGTTGCCGGCGAATATCCGATCACCGTGATGGTGGAAGACGCGTCGGCGCAGAGCGCGACGCCGCTCGACATCACCATCGAAGTCGTTCAGCACGGGTTCCGCAGCACCGGGTCGATGATCGCGGCGCGCACGGCGCATACCGCGACGTTGCTCGAGACCGGCAACGTGCTGATCGCAGGCGGATACGACGGTTCGCAAGCGTTGGCCACGGCCGAGCTCTTCAATCCGAACACCGGCACGTTCACGGCGGCCGGCACGTTCACGGACGCGCGACAGCGGCACACGGCGACGCTGCTGAAGGACGGCCGGGTGCTGATCACGGGCGGCGTACCGGACGCTGCGTCCGATCCTCTCGTGACGACGCAAATATTCATTCCGGCGAGCGGACGTTTCGTATCGACGGGTCGGACCGTGGCGGCGCGGCACACTCACACCGCCACGCTGCTCGAAGACGGCAGCGTGTTGCTCGTCGGCGGCACGGGGGTCGACGGTGTGGCGCTCGCGAGCGCGGAAATCTACAACCCTTCGAGCGGGACGTTCTCCTCGGTCGGCACGATGGCGAACGCGCGCTCCGGACACACCGCGACGTTGCTCGAGAACGGCGACGTGCTCGTCGTCGGCGGCGTGGATGCAACCGGCGCCGCAGTGGCGAGTGCCGAGATCTTCGACGCGTTTTCGCACCGTTTCACCGTGACCGGCAGCATGAAGACCGCGCGTTCGAATCACGCGGCGATGTTGTTGCAAAACGGCGACGTGTTGATTGCAGGCGGTCTGAATGCCGCGGCGCTGGCGACTGCCGAGGTATACAACGTTGCGAACGGGACGTTTTCGGCCGTGACGATGCGGACCGAACACTCCGCGCCGAGCGCGACGTTGCTCGGCAACGGCACGGTGCTGTTGACCGGCGGCGGCGACGCCGGGTGGCATCTCGTCTCGAGCGCCGAGCTGTACGACGCGCAGACGGACGCGTTCACGGCGACCGGCAGCATGACGACGGCGCGCGACGGTCACACGGCCACGCTGCTCGCCAACGGCAGCGTTCTCGTCACCGGCGGATCGAACGGCGCCGTTCTATCGAGCGCCGAGATCTACCAGTAAACGATACGGGGTCGAAGTCGCGGCGGAGACGATGCTAAGGCTGCGCGTCGATCAGTTCGTCATCGCCCGGCAATGCCACCGACCCCATCAGCACTTGCCTGACCGCACCGACGCCGTCCTGCAGCAACAGCGGCGGCACGCTGCCTTGTGCCAACACGTCGGCGCGTTGCATCAGTTGCGTGACGATGTCCGGATGTTGATCGGCGACGTTCTTCGTCTCGCCCGGATCCGTTGCGAGATCGAATAGCTCGATCTTCGACGGCAACACGACGCGCCACACGAGTTTCCAATTGCCCTGCCGCACGGCGGCGCGGAACGGCTCGACGTCGTAGACGACTTCGGTGCGCGGCGACGGGGCGCCGTGCGCGATCGTCGGCCACATGTCGAGGCCGTCGAGCGGCTTGCCGCCGGCCGTGGTACCGCCGGCGAGGCCGACGAGCGTCGGGAACATGTCGACGATGTGCATCGGCGAGTCGACCACGGTGCCTGGCGCGATCTTGCCGGGCCAGTTCGCCAGTGCCACGACGCGCGTACCGCCTTCGTACAAGCTGCCTTTGCCGTCGCGGAACGAACCGTTGTCCGCTGGAATCGTGCTATTCGACATGTCGACTTCGCCGGTGACGGCGGCCGAGCGCGGGCCGCCGTTGTCGCTTTCGAACACGATCAGCGTGTCGTCGCGCATG
>DASRZO010000259.1:0-6195 GCA_035686405.1 Pseudomonadales bacterium
CGATGGCTTCCGTTTTCGAACGCATCGAACCGAACTTGAAGGAATGGATCGAGCGTCAGCACGTCTTCTTCGTCGCGACCGCGCCGCGCACGGACGACGGTTTCATCAACTGTTCGCCGAAAGGACTCGATTCGCTGCGCGTGCTCGACGACAAGACCGTCGCGTATCTCGACCTGACCGGCAGCGGCGTCGAGACGATCGCGCACCTGAAAGAGAACGGTCGCATCGTCATCATGCTGTGCGCGTTCGAAGGTCTGCCGCGCATCGTGCGCCTGCACGGCCGCGGCGAGGTCGTGCAACCGGGGCATCGCGACTTCGCCGGGCTCGCCGCGCTGTTTCCGAAACAGAGCGGCGTGCGCAGCGTCATTCGCGTCGCGCTCACGCGCATCGGCGACTCGTGCGGCTATGCGGTGCCGCTGATGGACTTCGTCGGCGACCGTGACGTGCTGACGAAGTGGGCGGACAAGAAGACGCCCGCCGGCGTCGTCGAGTATCAGCGCGAGAAGAACGCGCACAACCTCGACGGTCTCACCGGCGTCGATTGGCTGTAGTGCTTCGCGTCGCGTCTGTCGGTGTCGCGATCGCGGCGGCGCGATCGCCGGGAGCGACGCGAGCGCTCGCAACCCGTCTCGACGCGGTCCGTTAGACCAGCGCCTCGTACGTCATCTTCTCGAATCGCTCGAACAGGTCCCCGATCGGCAAGAGCTGATAGCCGAACAAGTGGGTGAAGAAGAGCCCGAACAGCTCCTCCTGCGGGTCGACGAAGAACCACGTGCCGGCCGCTCCGCCCCAACCGAACGTGCCCGGCGATCCCGGCGTCGGGGTGCCTTCGTTGGTCTTGCGCACACACACGCCGAGTCCGAAGCCGTAGTTCGGGCCGGTACCGAGGTCGATGCAGCGCTCGCCGATGTGGTTGCGCGTCATCAATTCCACGGTCTTGCGGCCGAGCACGCGCACGCCGTCGAGTTCGCCGCCATTCAGCAGCATTTGTGCGAAACGCGCGTAGTCCCACGGCGTCGATACGATGCCGCCGAACAGACCGTTGCCGGACATCAACTTGCGCGCGCTGCGGCCGGCCTTCTCGGTGTTCTCCGGCCGGTCGCGCACCACTAGACCCTTGTTGGGGTCCCACTGATGGTCGGTGACGAGCCGGCCGAGGTCCGCCTCGCTGCAATAGAAGTCGGACTCGTGCATGCCGAGCGGCTCGAACATCTTCGTCTTGAACAAGCGATCGAGGCTCATGCCGGAGACGCGTGTGAGGAACAAGCTCAATACGTCGAAGTCCTGGCCGTATTGCCACGTCTCGCCGGGCTGAGAGTGCAGCGGGTTGTTCGCGACGGCGAGCACGAGGTCTTCGTAGCTGCCGCGCGGGTCGTTGATGCGCGTGTCGCCGGGCGCGAAGCCGGTGCCTTCCAACACCGGCGCGTACGTCGGCCAATAGGCCGCCGGCGTACGCGACATCGCCGCGATGCCGGACGTCATCGTCAGCAAATCGAAGATCGTGATTTCGCGGCGCGCCTTCACGGTGCTCGTGAACGACACGGACGGCGTACCGCGAACGCGGTCCTTCGCCGACGGATACGCGATGACGTTCGGATTCTTGAACTCGGGTATCCACTTCGACACCGGCTCGTCCAGCATGAACAAACCTTCTTCGCACAGCGTCAGCAGCACGGCGGCGGTGACCGGCTTCGTCTGCGAATACATGCGGAACAAGCTATCCATCGAGAGCTTCGCGGGGCGATCGATGTCGAGCTTGCCGGTGACGTGCGTGTGCACGACGCGACCTCTGCGCGCGACCAGCGTTATGGTGCCCGGAATATTTCGAGCGTCGACTGCCGCATCCATCGTGCGGCCGATTCTGCTGAGGCGCGCGGGATCGAATCCGAGTTCGCGCGGATCGCCCGCCGGCAGTTGCTTCGTCTTGCTCATCGCCCCTCCCTTATGCTGTCGAACGTTTGAATGCTACGTTGCACGGCGGCATCGATTCGTACAAGGTTTGCGGCTGTCAGTAACGGGAGAGCGGGATGACAACGGTCACGGTATCGGAAGACATCAACGGGAAGGCGGCAGCGGTCTGGGCGGCGCTCAGCGATTTCGGCGGCATCAAGGTCGGCGGCCCGATCACGTCGTTCACGACGGAGGGGAAAGGCGTCGGCATGGTGCGCACCATCGGTATGGGCGGCGGCAAGGTGGTCGAGCGCCTGGACAAGCACGACGCGACGAAGATGGTGTTCGCGTATTCGATCACCAATGCGGATTGTCCGCTGCCGGTGAGCGGCTACTCGGCGACGGTGCAGATCACCGCGAAAGGCGCCGACAAGTGCAACGTCACCTGGACCGGCACGTTCCAACCGAAGGGCGCGCCCGAAGCCGATGCTTCGAAGGTCGTCGAGGGCATCTATAAGGGCGGCATTGCAGGCGCGCGGCGCGCGGTGGGCGGTTGACGATGCAGTACGCAGCACCGACCACCGTCAAAGAAGCCGCGGGACTTCTCGCGAAGGCCAAAGGCAGCGCGTTCGTGCTCGCCGGCGGCACCGACCTCTTGGTGCGCCTGAAGGGCGGACTGATCGAGCCGGATCTCGTCGTCGACATCAAACGCATTCCATCGATGCAGAGCGTCACGAAGGCCGCCGGCGGATTCAAAATCGGCGCGGCCGTACCGTGCGCGGCGCTCGGCGAGAACGCCGCGCTGAAGAAAGCGTGGCCCGGCGTCGTCGAAGCGGCGAACTTGATCGGCTCCGATCAAGTGCAGAGCCGCTGCACGATCGTCGGCAACCTCTGCAATGCATCGCCCGCCGCCGACAGCGTACCGGCGATGGTCGCGGCCGGCGCGAAGGCGCACGTCGTCGGTCCGAAGGGTAAGCGCACGATCGCCGTCGAAGACGTCGTCGTCGGTCCCGGCAAGACGTCGCTGAAGAAAGGCGAAGTCATCGAAGCGATCTCGCTCGGCAAGCCGCCGCCGAAAACCGGCGACGCGTATCTGCGTTTCATTCCGCGCACGGAGATGGACATCGCCGTCGTCAGTGCCGGCGTGTGCCTCACGCTCGGTCCGAAAGGCGTGGTGAAGACAGCGCGCGTCGCACTCGGCGCGGTCGGGCCGACGGTGGTCGTCGTGCCGAAAGCAGCCGCTGCGATCGTCGGCACGAAGCTCGACGACGCCGCGCTCGCCGCGCTCGCGAAAGCGTGCGAGGCGGCGTGCAAACCGATCGACGACAAGCGCGGCACGATCGAATTCAGAACGGAAGTGGCAGGCGTGCTGGCGCGCCGTGCCGCCAAAATCGCGTACGAACGCGCGGGGGGTTGAGAGACATGGCTCAAGGGATTCACGTCGCAACGACGATCAACGGGGACGCGGTCGAATACGTGTGTCAGCCGCGCGAGACGCTGCTCGAAGTGTTGCGCAATCGGTTGGGGCTCACCGGTGCGAAGGAAGGCTGCGGTACCGGCGACTGCGGCGCGTGCAGCGTCACGCTCGACGGACGCCTCGTGTGTTCGTGTCTGGTGCTCGGCGCCGAAGCGCAAGGGCGCGCGGTGACGACCGTCGAAGGCTTGTCGACCGACGGCAAGCTGCATCCATTGCAGCGGAAATTCATCGAACACGCGGCGCTGCAATGCGGCATTTGCACGCCGGGCTTCCTGGTGTCGGCGAAAGCGCTGCTCGATCGCAATCCGGATCCGAGCGAAGAAGAGATCCGCTACGCGCTCGCCGGCAATCTCTGCCGTTGCACCGGCTACGACAAAATCGTCCGCGCGGTCGATGCGGCCGCAAAAGAACTGAGGAGCAAAGCGTGAGTCACGACCAGAGCTTCACGAACCAAGAGTTCAAGATCGTCGGCACGCGGCCGCCGCGGCCGGACGGCGTCGACAAGGTGACGGGACGCGCGCGCTACGGCGCCGACGCGTTTGCACCGGGCCAATTGGTCGGCTTGATCCTGCGTTCGCCGCACGCGCACGCGAAGATCAAGAAGATCGACACGTCGAAGGCGGAGAAGCTGCCCGGCGTGAAGGCGGTGATCACGAGCGCCGATTTGCCGGATCTGACGAAAGGCGATCGCAGCCAGTTCGACATGCTCGAGAACTGCATGGCGCGCGACCGGGCGCTGTACGACGGCCACGCGGTCGCGGCGGTGGCGGCGATCGACGCCGAGACCGCGCGCAAGGCGCTGAAGCTGATCAAAGTCGACTATCAGGTGCTGCCGCACGTGACCGACGTCGACGAAGCGATGAAGCCGAATGCGCCGATCGTGCAGCCCCATATCAGAACCGTTGGGGTGAATCCGCCGCCGACGAAGGCGTCGAATATCGCGCAGCGCACGGAGTTCGGTCACGGCGACGTCGAAGCCGGCTTCAAGCGCGCCGACGTGATCGTCGAACGCAGCTACAAGACCGAGCAAACACACCAGGGCTACATCGAGCCGCACGCGTGCCTCGCGAGCGTCGGCCCAGACGGCCAAGGCGAACTGTGGGTGACGACGCAAGGTCACTTCACGTTCCGCAACGTCTGCGCGAGCTTGCTCGGCATGGACGTGGCGAAGCTCAAAGTGACGTCGTCGGAAATCGGCGGCGGTTTCGGCGGCAAGACGCACGTGTGGATGGAACCGGTCGCGCTGGCGCTCTCGCGCAAAGCAAACCGCCCGGTCAAAGTCGTGATGACGCGCGACGAAGTGTTCCGCGCGACGGGCCCGACCTGTTCGACGTCGATCGACGTGAAGATCGGCGCGACGAAGGACGGCCGCATCACCGCGGCAACGGCGGAGCTGCGTTATCAAGACGGCGCGTTCCCGTCGATCTGGGGCATGCTCGGCGCGATGACGTCGTTCGCCTGCTACGACCTCGAGAACGTGAAGTCGATCGGCTACGACGTGTTGGTGAACCGGCCGAAGGTCGCGGCGTATCGCGCACCGTCGGCGCCGATGGCGGCGTTCGCGGTCGAGAGCACGATCGATCAGGTCGCCGCGCAGATCGGCTGGGATCCGGTCGACTTCCGCATCAAGAACGCGGCGAAGGAAGGCTCGCGCGCGTCGTACGGCCCGACGTACGGACCGATCGGCATCGGCCCGACGCTGCAAGCCGCGAAGAACCATCCGCACATGAAGGCGCCGCTCAAGAAGAACCAGGGCCGCGGCATGGCGTGCGGTTTCTGGTTCAACTTCGGCGGCCAGACGTGCACGGACCTCAACATCGGCGTCGACGGCACCGTGTCGCTGACCGTCGGCACGGTCGACGTCGGCGGTTCGCGCGCGTCGCTGTCGCTGATCGCTGCGGAAGAGCTCGGCATTCCGTACGAGAAGGTGAAGTGCACCATCGCCGACACCGCGTCGCTCGGCCACAACGACACCACCGAGGGGAGCCGCGGTACCTTCTCTTCCGGCATGGCGACGATCTACGCGGCGCGCGATGCGATCCGCGTGCTGAAGGAACGTGCGGCGAAGACGTGGGAGATCGACGTCGCCGACGTCACGTGGCGCAACGGCCGCGCGGTGGCGCTGAAAGCGGAGCACGGTAACCTCAACGAACTCACGCTCGAAGAGCTCGCCGCCGCGTCGCCGCGCACCGGCGGACCGATCGCCGGCCACAACGAAGTGGTTGCCGATGGCGCCGGCGTCTCGTTCGCGACGCACATCTGCGACGTCGAAGTCGATCCGGAGACCGGTCACACGAAGGTCGTGCGCTACACCGTGATCCAAGATGCCGGCAAAGCGATTCACCCCGATTACGTCGAAGGCCAGTTCCAGGGCGCCGCGGCTCAAGGCATCGGTTGGGCGTTGAACGAGGAGTACATCTACGGCAAGGACGGCCGGCTGCAGAACCCGGGCTTCCTCGACTACCGGATTCCGGTGTGCTCCGACCTACCGTTCATCGACACGCAGATCCTCGAGATCCCGAACCCGGGCCACCCGTACGGTGTGCGCGGGGTCGGCGAGACGTCGATCGTGCCGCCGCTCGCGGCGATCGCGAACGCCGTGTCGAACGCGGCCGGCGTGCGGCTGACACACATTCCGATGTCACCGCCGCGGATCCTGAAGGCGATCAAGAACGGCAACGGCAAGTCGCACGCGGGGCGATGATCCGAACGGCCCATGATAGAGGTGCAGTTGTCGGCGTCGCTTCGCGAATTCGCGGGCGGAGCGGCGTCGGTGGCGGTCGAAGCAACGACCGTTCGCGAACTACTGCGTAAACTCGTCGAACGCT
>DASRZO010000260.1:0-11585 GCA_035686405.1 Pseudomonadales bacterium
CTCTTCGCGCCGAGCGACGGCACCGTGCTTGCACGCATTCGCGAGGTGGGCAGCATCGTGACGATGGGCCAGCCCGTGTACAGCTTGTCGTTGCGCGATCCGGTGTACGTGCGCGCCTATGTCGGCGAGTCCGATCTCGGCAAGCTCGCGCCGGGCACCAGCGTCGAAGTTGCGACCGATTCGACGCACAAGCGTTATCACGGCCAAGTCGGCTACATCTCGCCGCGGGCCGAATTCACGCCGAAGTCGGTGGAGACGACGGACCTGCGCACCGACCTCGTGTACCGGCTGCGGATCGTCGTCGACGACGCCGACGAAGGATTGCGGCAAGGCATGCCGGTGACGGTCGACGTGCCGCTATCGGAGCTCGCGCGCCGGTGAGCGCCGCGGTCGTGATCGACAACGTCGTCAAGCGCTTCCCCGACGTCGAAGCGTTGAGCGGCATTTCGGCGACGATCGAGACGGGGCGCCTCACCGGACTCGTTGGGCCGGACGGCGCCGGCAAGACGACGCTGATTCGCCTCATCGGCGCGTTGATGAAGCCGACCGAAGGCAAGATCGAAATCGGCGGCCTCGAAGTGTTGACGCACCAACACGAGGTGCACGCGAAGACCGGCTACATGCCGCAGCGCTTCGGTCTGTACGAAGAGCTGACGGTGATCGAGAACATGAAGCTCTACGCGCGGCTGCGCGGTCTGGACGACGCCGCGATGTACAAGACGATCGCGCAACTGCTGCACTTCACGCGGCTCGAACCGTTCATCGACCGGCGCGCCGGGAAGCTCTCCGGCGGCATGAAGCAGAAGCTCGGTCTCGCCTGTGCCTTGATGGCGCGCCCCGACGTGTTGCTGCTCGACGAGCCGAGCGTCGGCGTCGATCCGGTCAGTCGGCAAGATCTCTGGCGGATGGTGCAGGCGCTGACGGACGACGGCATGGCGGTGGTGTGGTCGACCGCGTATCTCGACGAAGCGGATCGCTGCGACACCGTCATCATGTTGAACAAAGGTAAGCTCGAGTTCTTCGGACCGCCGCAGGAGCTGACGCAGCGCGTCGCGGGCCGCACGTATCGCATGCTCGGCCTCGGCGCAGAACGCCGGCGCGTGCTCGCCGAGACGCTCGATGAGCCGAGCGTGCGCGACGGCGTCATTCAAGGCGAAGCGATCCGCGTGGTGCTCGATGCAAACGCATCGCCCGCGGGCTTGCGGGCGATCGCACTGCGCAACGGCGCCGGCATCGAACCGACGACGCCGCGCTTCGAAGATGCGTTCATCGACCTGCTCGGCGGCGGTCCGGGCGGCCATTCGGCGATCGCCGACAAGATGGAACCTGTCGATCTCGGCGCCGACGTGGCCGTGTCGTGCAAAGGGCTGACGAAACGTTTCGGCGACTTCGTCGCGACGCAAGACGTGACCTTCGACGTCCGCAAAGGCGAGATCTTCGGTTTGCTCGGCCCGAACGGCGCCGGCAAGTCGACGACGTTCAAGATGCTGTGCGGCTTGCTGAAGCCTTCGGCAGGCGAAGCGCGCGTGGTCGGCCTCGACCTGCGCCGCGCCGGAAGCGAGGCGAAGCGCAGGATCGGCTACATGTCGCAGAAGTTCGCGCTGTACGGAAAACTGTCGGTGAAGCAGAACTTGGACTTCTATTCCGGCGCATACGGCCTGACGGGCTCGCTACGGCGCGCGCGCATCGAAGAGATGATCGAGACGTTCGAGTTGGCGCAGTACCTGAAGGTCTCTCCCGACACGCTGCCGCTCGGCTACAAGCAACGCCTTGCGCTCGCCTGCGCGCTGATGCACCGGCCGGTGGTGCTGTTCCTCGACGAACCGACGTCCGGTGTCGATCCGATCACGCGGCGCGAGTTCTGGACGCACATCAACGGCCTCGTCCGCAAAGGCGTCACGACGATGGTGACGACGCATTTCATGGACGAGACCGAGTACTGCGACCGCGTCGCGCTGATGTACCAGGCGAAGGTCATCGCGCTCGGTTCGCCGGATACGCTGAAAGCGCGGGTGGCGACGCAGGATCGGCCCGATCCGACGATGGAAGACGCGTTCATCCGTCTCGTGCAGGCGGTCGCCGACGGCGCACAGGAGGCCGCGTGAGCGCGATCGGCTTCAGTCCGCGGCGACTCGGTGCGCTCGTCTACAAGGAGAGCCTGCAGGTCATCCGCGATCCGTCGGCGATTCTCGTGACGTTTGCGTTGCCGACGGTGCTGATGTTCGTCTTCGCCTTCGCGCTGTCGTTGGATCAAACGCACGTGCCGATCGGCGTCGTGCTCGAGAGCGACGCGCAGGAAGCCCAGTCGCTCGCCGCGGCGTTCGCCGGCACGCGCTATTTCGACGTCACGCCGGCACGCGACCGTCGCGAAGTCGCACCGCAAGTCGTCGCGGGCAAGTTGCGCGGTTATGTCGTGATTCCGCAGGACTTCGATTCGCGCTTGAAGGAAGGCAGCCGCGGCGCGCTGGTGCAGATCATCACCGACGGCTCGCAACCGAACACGGCGAGCTTCGTCGGCGCATACGCGCAAGGCGTCGTCGCGACGTGGTTGAACGGCCGCGAAGACGCGCCGCCGCCGGTCGCGCTGACACCGCGGTTCTGGTTCAACCCCGAGATCAACAGCCGCCACTTCCTGATCCCGGGCGCGATCGCGATCGTGATGACGTTGATCGGAACGTTGTTGACCGCGCTCGTGGTATCGCGCGAATGGGAACGCGGCACGATGGAAGCCATGATGTCGACGCCGGCGAGCGTCTTCGAAATCCTGCTCGGTAAGCTGCTGCCGTACTTCGTACTCGGGCTGATCGCGACGACCGGCTGCGCGCTGCTCGCGACGCACGCGTTCGGCGTGCCGATGCGCGGTTCGTATTTCGCGCTGCTCGTGTCGAGTTCGTGCTTCTTGATTCCGGCGCTCGGGCAGGGGCTGTTCATCTCGTCGAGTTCGCGCAGCCAACTCGTGGCCTCGCAGCAAGCGGCGATGACCGGTTTCCTGCCGGCGTTCGTGCTGTCGGGCTTTTTGTTCGAAATCAGCAGCATGCCGGGTTGGCTGCAGGTCGTGACGTACGCGATTCCGGCGCGCTACTACGTCGCGTCGTTGCAGACGGTGTTTCTGACCGGCGACGTGTGGTCGCTGTTCGTGCCGAACATGCTCGCGATGCTCGCGAGCGGCTTCGTGTTCTTCGGCCTCGTCGCGCGCGTCTCGGGCAAATCGATGGACGTCGACTGATGCGGTTGTGGGCGCAGGTCATCAAGGAACTGCTGATCTATCTGCGCGATCCGTCCGTGCGGATTTCGTTGGTGGTGCCGCCGCTGCTGCAGCTGTTCGTGCTATCGGGTGCCGCGACGCTCGAAGTACGCAACGTCGATATCGCCGTCGTCGACGACGATCTCGGCCGCGCGTCGCACGAATTCGTACAACGCGTCGCGGCGTCGTACTTCGTCCGCAACGTGATCTCGGCGCCGAATCCGGATGCGGTCGCAAAGCTGATCGACGAACGCAAAGTGCTCGCCGGCGTGCACATCCCGGCCGATTTTTCGCGCGACATCGCCGCCGGCCGCCCCGTCGAAATACAAGCCGTCGTCGACGGCCGCCGCGCGAACGCGGGCCAAATCACCGCGAACTATCTCGACGCGATCGCCCGCCAGCTCGGCGCGGACATGGCGCCGACGCAAACCAACGGTTACGTCGAGGCGTCGGTGCGCAATTGGTTCAACTCGAATCTCACGTACGTGTGGTTCATCGTGCCGGCGATGACCGGCATCCTCGTGATGTTCAGCGCGATGACGATCACGGCGCTGTCGATCTCGCGCGAACGCGAGCTCGGCACGTTCGACCAATTGATGGTGTCGCCGCTGACGCCGCTCGAGATCGTCATCACGAAGTCGGCGCCGGCGTTCGTCATCGGTACATTCCTCGCATCCATGATGATCGCCGCGTGCGCGTTCGTGTTTCACATTCCGCTCGCCGGTTCGCTGCCGCTGCTGCTGTTGTCGACCGAGCTCTTCATCTTCTCGATGGTCGGCATCGGGCTGATGCTGTCGGCGATCTGCAACGACCAGCAGCAGGCGATCTTGGGCGCGTTCGCGGTCGGCTATCCGCTGATCATGGTGTCGGGCTTCGCGACGCCCGTGGAAAACATGCCGGGTTGGCTGCAGGTCGTGGCACAAGCGAGTCCGCTCGAACATTTCCTGATCATCATTCAAGGCAGCTTCACCAAAGCGATGCCGCCGCACGACGTGTTCGCGAACGCGTGGCCGCTGATCGTGATCGCGTTCGTGACGATGTCGGCGGCGATCGTGATCGTGAAGCGCAGGCTGGAGTAGCCGCGCGCGGAGCGTTGCACTTAGACTCGCGCCTGACACGAATTCGGGGGAAGACAGTGGTCACTCAAACACGGGACGCCGCGATCGTCGGCGTGCACGAATATCCGTCGCGCAAGACCGACGGAAAAGTGAGTCCGATGCAGATCAAGGCGGCGAGTGCGGCGAAAGCGCTCGCCGATGCCGGCCTCACGTGGAAGGACGTCGACGCCATCTACGACGCCGGCGAAGGCGGCGGCGGTCTTGCGGGACTGACGATCTCCGAGTACTTCGGGCTGAAGCCGAACGTCATCGACACCACCGGCGTCGGCGGGAGTTCGTACGAGTTCCACGCGGCGCACGCGAAGCGCGACATCGCCGCCGGCCGCGCGCGCGTGGCGCTCCTGACGTACGGTTCGACCGCGTTCAGCAGCGCTTTCGCGATCGGCACCGGCAACCGCGGCGGCTTCGGCCCGGCGAGTCATCCGGCCGAGAACATGGACGCGTTCGCCGGCATGACGTTGGTATCGAATTACGCGATGGTCGCGCGCCGCCACATGCATCAGTACGGCACGACGAGCGAGCAACTCGCCGAGATCGGCGTCGCGACTCGGCTGCACGGCATGCGCAATCCGGAAGCGGTCAGAGCGATGACCGAGCTCGGCTTCATCGACATTCGCGAGACGAACATCGCCGACGTGATCAACTCGCCGCTGATCGCCGATCCGCTGCACCGGCTCGACTGCTGCATGATTTCCGACGGCGGCGGTGCGGTCGTGATCGCAGCGGCGGACGTCGCGCGCAACTGCCGCAAGAAACCCGTGTGGATTCTCGGCACCGGCGAAGCGACGAAGTATCCGGAGAACGGCGGCGACATCACCGCGAGCGCGGCGGTGCAATCGGGACCGCCGGCGTTCGGCCAAGCGGGCGTGAAAGCGTCCGAGATCGACATCGCGATGATCTACGACTCGTTCAGCATCACGGTGCTGACGATTCTCGAAGACTTGGGTTTCTGCAAGAAAGGCGAGGGCGGCGCGTACGTGACCGGCGGACGCTTGCGTTTCGATCGGCCGAAGGACGGCCCTGCGCTCAACACCGACGGCGGCGGCATGTCGTCGAACCATCCCGGGATGCGCGGCATCTTCTTGCTGATCGAAGCGACGCGGCAACTGCGCGGCGAGTCGACCTCGCAAGTGCCGAACGCGAAGCTCGCCGTGGCGCACGGCAACGGCGGCATGTTGGGCAGCCGCCACAGCGGTGCCACCGTCATTTTGGGGAGAGATTGAAATGGCCGAGTTCAAGCGACCGCTGCCGAATCTGAAGGAACACGACACGCGCGAGTTCTGGCAAGCGACGAAGGACGGCAAGCTCAAATATCAGAAGTGCGACGACTGCGGCACCGTCGTGTTCTATCCGCGCGCGCATTGCACCGGCTGTGTCGGCGGCAATCTGTCGTGGCACACCGCGTCGGGCCGCGGCACGGTGTACACGTTCAGCGTCGTGCGCAAGGCGGAACATCCGTTCTTCCGCTCGCAGGTGCCGTACGCCGTGGCGTGGATCGATCTCGACGAAGGTCCGCGGATTCTCTCGAACATCGTCGGCGTCGACGATCCGGCGAGCGACATCGAAGTCGGCGCGCGCGTGATGGTCGAATGGGAAATGCACGACGAACTCGCGCTGCCGTTGTTCAGGCTCGCTTAGCGCTCGGCTGTCCGTTCGGAGCGGACGTCGCTCGGAGCGGGCGCCGCTCGAAAACGGACGGTTGCGATTGCGCGCGAGCGGACGTCACTCTCGATCCGATGCCGATGCCGATGCCGATGCCGATGCCGATGCCGATGCCGATGCCGATGCGGATGCGGATGCGGATGCGGATGCGGATGCTGAAGGTTCAGCCGCGATCTTCCGCGTCGTGTTGCCATTCCTCGCGTCGGCCGTAGAGCGCCTGCAATTCCTTGATGACGTGCGGCAACTGATCGGCCGTCAGCAGTATCAAATCCTCGTCGCCGCCGTCGTGAACTTGCTTGATCGCGACGTAGCCCTCTCTCGCCTCCTCGTAGATCTCGGTCTCGTAGGATCGCTTGATTCTGAGCATCGTGATCCTCCTTCCGACGAACACCCAAGGGTCACGAGTCTGACTAGGACGGCTGCCGTTTGTCACCTCGGATCGAACGGCGCGACACGGACGACTCGCGGCGGCATGCGCCCCGCGCCGCGTTGCGATCGTCCCTAGGGTATCGAGGGGTGTATCGAGCGATCGGCGCCCGACGCTACTTCGGCAGCTTGACCGTCGCGGTACCGAAGACGCGCGTCTCACCGGCCTCGTTGGTGACGGTGAGGTCGATCACGACCTTGCCGTCGTCTTCGTCGATATCGGTGACGACGCCGCTGATCCGATACTGCTCGTCGACGACCACCGGCGCGCGGAACACGGTGTCGATGTTCGCGATCTGCGCGTCCGGTGCCCAGCGGTGGATCATCGCCGACAGGAAGCCTTGGCTCATGATGCCCGGCACCAATGCACCGGGCAGGCCCTCGGCGCGGGCAGCGGCGTGATCGGTGAAGCGCGGTCGGTCCCAGCCGGCGGCGCGGGCGAACTTGCGCACGTTCGTCAGCGACGTGTCGGGCGCGAACACCGGCAGCTGTTCGCCGAACTCGACGTCGCCGATCTTCTCGACGGTTCTCGCGGCCGTCATTGCGGACGCTCGCGAATCACCATGCTCGTGTCGGCGGACGCGAGATGCGTTTCGTTCGGATCGAAGATCTCCATGCGCAGCACGATGAACACCATGCGGCCGGAGCGGCCGGACTTCGCGTAGATGTCGTGGATGTGGCTGCGGCCGATCAGTTTGGTGTCGGGGCGGATCGGCCGATGCGGCGTCACCGCTTTACCAGCGTCCATGCCGAGGCCCGGCAGACTCGGAAAGTCGTCGGGCCAGCGCCGGCCGGCGTTGAAGCTCGACGCGAACGTCGGCGGCGCTTGGAAATCCGGATGCGTCGGATCGGTGTAGCGCGGCGCGAGTTCGCCGCACGTCTGCGCGTAGTCGACCAATTTCACGGCGGTCGTCGTGAACGTGATCTCGTCGAAGACCTTGTTGAGGAAACGCGCCTTCAGGTCGTCGATGTCGAGCGCGGCGGTCATGGTTCGGCCTGCTTCAATGAGACTGCGGTGAACTGTTCGGCGCGCAGCGCCTCGACGAGCTCGCGTTCGCTGTTCACCGGGTTCGGGAACTTCGTCGCGCAGCGGCCGATGTGGCTGACGATGTGCGCGTCGCTGCCGCCGATGCCGAGATAGTGGTGGCGTTGCGCCATCTCGAGCGCGATGGCGTCTTCGCCGTCGCGGCTGCCGCCGTTCAGCGTCTCGACGATGCGCACGCCGGCCGGCACGCCGAGCGTCTCGATGTGCGCCGCCATCCCGACGCGCTTGCGGCCCGGGTGGCACGGCACCGCGATCGCATCGTGGCCGTTGCACGCGGCGATGACGTCGGCGAGCGACAGATGGATGTTGCCGAAGTCGAACGCGCGCGTGAGCGCGTCGTTGACGCCGAACACCAGTACGTGGCCGTAGTCGGTTTCGACTTCGCTCGCTTTCAGGATCGTCAGATCGAATTCGCGCGCGAGCTCGGCGTAGTCCGATTCACCGTCCCACTGGCGGTGCTCCGTCAACACGAAACCGTCGATGGCGATCTCGCGCGAGCGAATCCATTGGCAATAGTTGCGCACTTTCGCGCGACCGTCGTCCGACTTGATCGAATGAGTATGCAAATCGAGGATCATGGTCGAATGGTAACGGACCGGGTGCGGCGCGCGCGAGTGTGGCGCGGCCGAGGCCGCTGCGGCGCGCGTGGGGCGGTGCGATGCATCGGCGCGACGCGCGCGCTAGCATGCCGCGGTCGCAGCACTCGCCCGATCGATCATCACCGCATCGAAGTCGCCATCGGCCGCGTTGATCCGTGTCGTGTTCGTGCATCCGGACGGATCGCGCGAAGCGCACGCCGCAACGGTCGGCGAAACGGTGATGGACTGTGCACTCGACCACGGGGTGCGCGGGATTCGGGCGCAATGCGGCGGCGCGTGTACGTGCGTGACGTGCCATTGCTACGTCGGCGACGAGTGGCTGACGCGCATTCCGCCGCCGCGCGACGACGAACTCGAGATGCTCGAGTACGCGTGGCGGCGCAGCGCGAACAGTCGCCTCGCGTGCCAGATCGTGTTGCGCAGCGACCACGACGGCTTCGTCGTGCACGTGCCGGCGCGGCAAGCACTGAACGAATGAGCCGCAGCGATTCGCCGCCGCCGGACGGCGCACGCGATGGGACACGAACGATGCCAGGACGCCACGATGCGCGCCTACGATGAGATGACGTTCGACGTCGGCGGCCGCACGATCGCGGGCAAACGCTATCGCGGCGGGAAGCAGCCGACGATCGCGCTGCACGGTTGGCTCGACAACGCGAACTCGTTCGATCTGTTCGCGCAGGCGATGCCGGAACTCGATCTCTTCGCGCTCGATTTTGCCGGCCACGGGCGTTCAGCGCCGCGCGCGCCGGACGTCGGTTACTGGGGATGGCTCGACGTGCAGGACGTCATCGCGGTCGCCGACCGCCTCGGCTGGCAGCGCTTCGCGATCGTGGCGCACTCGATGGGCGCCGAGTACAGCACGCAGTTGGTCGGAATCTATCCGGAACGCGTCAGCGTGCAGATCTGCATCGACGGTTACGTCGAGGCGACGACGATCGACACGGTGTTGAACGGCGTGCGCGAAAACCTCGACACGTGCCTGACGACGTCGGATGGAACGCTCAGGCCATATCCGTCGCTCGACGCGATGGCGGCGCGGTTGGAGGCGGCGAAGGGCATCGAATTCGCGGCGGCGCGCGCGTTGGTCGAGCGCGGCCACCGACGCACCGACGCGGGCTTCGTGTGGTCGACCGAGCCGCGCATCCGCCGCACGCACACGCAGCGGCAACCGGACGCGGTCGTCGTCGCGCTCGCGCAACGCACGCGCGCGCCGACGCTGATGATCACCGCGCGCGGCGGCGAGGATTGGTTCCAGCATTCGCTCGAGCTCGTGCGCGGCGTACTGCCGGTGTTCGAGGAAGTATCGCTCGACGGACCGCACCACCTGCACATGTCGGCGGCGCTACCGGACGTCGTCGCAGCCATTCGCGCGTTCCTGGCAACGCAGCTCGAACGCTGACGCTGCGACGCGCTCCGGCGCTCGCATCAATGCGGTCGTAGGCCGATTTCGGATCGATCCTCAGCCGAGGATCTTGCGCGCGATCAGCACGTCGATTTCAGCATCGTCGAGCCCCAACGACTTCGCTACGTCGCGCGAGTGCTGGCCGATCGCCGGCGCCGGCGATCGCGGCTTGACGTCGGCGTCGCGAAAGCGCATCGGCGCGTTCACCGTGCGGTACGCGCCGAGCTCGGGATGTTTCATCGCTGGGAACAAGCCGATCGCCTCGGCGTGCGGATCGACGGCGACTTCGTTCAGCGCCAGCACCGGTCCCCAGATGAGACCGACCGAGTCGAAGATCGCGCCCCATTCGTCGCGGCTTTTCGCAGCCAGCGCGTCGTCGACGCCTTCGACCAACAGCGCCATGTGTTTGTAGCGCGCCTTCGCATCGGCGAAGCGCGTATCGGTCAACCACGATTCGCGCCCGATCGCGCGGCAGAATTTCGGCCACGCCGACGCTTCGAGCGAATTGATGACGAGCCAGCGGCCGTCGCCGCACGGATAGCGGTTCGCGGTCGGCGACAGCAATTCGTGACGCGCGCGACGTCGCACCGGCGCGCGGTCGACCGCGGTGATCGCGTAGTCGGACGCTTGCGTCCACACCGCCGTTTCGAACAGCGACGTCTCGACTGTTTGGCCTTTACCGCTGCGTTCGGCGAGCCGCAGCGCCGCGAGAATCGCCCCGACCAGCGCGAGCCCTGTCGTGTGATCGCCTTGCGCCGGCCGCGCCATCGGCACGACGCCGTCTTCGCCTTCCCGGCTCGCGTCGTAGAGACCCGAGCGGCCGAAGAACGCGGTCACGTCGTAACCCGGCCGCTGCGCTTCGGGCCCCGTCGTGCCGTAACCGGTCAGCGTCGCGTGCACGAGCTTCGGATTGATCTTCAGCAGACTGTCCGGATCGAGCCCGAACTTCGCCTGCCGATGGGTCAGCAAGTTGCACATGAAAATGTCGGCATCGGCGACCAACCGGCGCACCAACGCGGCGCCCTCTTCGGTATCGAGTGCGACTGCGATCGAACGCTTACCGCGGTTGTCGACGTCGAATTGCAGGTCGTACTTCGCGATCGGGCCGTCGATCTTCGGCGGCCGGCCGATGTTGCGCATCGGATCGCCGGTCAACGGCTCGACCTTGATCACGTCGGCCCCGAGGTCGGCGAGAATCGCGCTCGCGCTCGGCGCCGCCATGTAGCTTTCGATCGTGATGACGCGGATGTCGTCGAGCGGAGCGGCCAAGTGAACCTCCGGAAATCGTTCGATGGCGTGTTCGAAAGAAGAGGCCGAACGTTGTACCAGAGCGCTCGAATGGGCGCATCATCGGGCGCCTTCACGACGCATCGACGAGGAGTAGGCAGATGGCGGAAATCGACAAAGCCGCAGTCATCGCGACGCTCAACAAAATACTCGAGATGGAACTCGCCGGCGTGGTGCGCTACACGCACTACTCGCTGCTGGTGTTCGGTTACAACCGCATTCCGATCGTCGATTGGCTGCGCGCCCAAGCCGACGAGGCACTGACGCACGCGCAACAAGCGGGCGAGATGGTGACGCATCTCGGCGCACACCCGTCGCTCGCGATCGGCCCGCTGCTGGAGACGCACCACCACGACATCGGCGACATTCTGAAGGAGTCGCTCGCGAGCGAAGCCGAAGCGCTCGCGATGTACAAGACGCTGCTGACTCAGACCGAAGGCAAGTCCGTGATGCTCGAAGAGTACGCGCGCGCGATGATCAGCGCGGAAGAAATGCACGCCGGCGAGGTCGACAAGATGCTGCGTAAGCCGGGGGATATCGCCGCGTATCGGCGGTGACGGAAACGTCGCCGACTGGGCTCGCTGCCGGCTGACGTCGGCCGACTGTTGCGTGTGCGATGGTGGTGGGGTTCCGGCAGCTGTAGTGCGGTGCTAGGTCGATAGACCGTGAAGCGGTTGCGGGCCGATGAACTCGTTGGGGGGCGGCGCGCGGCGGTGGTGTGGTTCCTTCAGCAGTGGTAGGGCGTGCGACGGTGGTTGGGTTCCTTCATCGGTGGTCGAGCCGGTGACAGTGGTTGGTT
>DASRZO010000261.1:0-8924 GCA_035686405.1 Pseudomonadales bacterium
CGCCGAACACTTCATCGAGGATCTCGCCCCTGCAGAGAACCGTTGGACCATCGGCGGCTACTACAAGGTCGATCTGACGCGCTTCCCCGATACGTGGCGCATCCACAAGATGGGGCTCTTCATGACGTGGCAAACGGGGAACCGCAACTTGTCGGCGGTCGCGATCGAGCGCGGGCGGGCGAAACTCGGCATCGAACGGCGCCGCTGAACCGGCTGGCAACCGCATCGGCGCCGGGACGCGGGCCGCGGCGGCGATTCGATACCGAAAAGGGGTCGCGCGCGTTGGGCGGGCTCGTTCGATTCGAACGCAGCGGCGTCGGGGCGGGACCGACGACGCGCCTGGTGTCGAGCTAGAGGTACTCCGGGAGCTTCGCTGCGATTTCTTCGGGCGTCGTACGCGGACCGAAACGCGCGACGACGTCGCCTTTGCCGTCGACGAGGAATTTCGTGAAGTTCCACTGAATGTCCATCGAGCCGTCTTCGTTCGGCTGTTTCGACTTCAGCAGCTTGTACAGCTCGCACGTACCGTTGCCGTTGACCTCGACCTTTTCGAACAGCGGGAAGTTCACGTTGTACTTCGTATCGCAGAACGTCTGGATCTCCTCGGCAGTGCCGGGTTCCTGCGCGCCGAATTGATTGCACGGGAAGCCGAGCACCGTAAAGTTCTTCTTCGCGTTCGCTTCCTGCAGCGCGCGCAGTCCCGCGTATTGCGGCGTCAGGCCGCAGCGGCTCGCGACATTGACGACCAGCACCGTCTTGCCTTTGAAGGTCGAGAACTTCACCGGCTCGCCGGCGAGCGAGTTCATCGTCAGATCGTGGAATTTCGCCATCGTCGATCTCCTTGCGCGTGGGTCGCCGATCTTATGCGATCGATCGCGACGGCGCATGCCGCGATCCGGTACGGCGCGCGGACAGTCCGCTGGTCGACCGCCGTTGCATCGCGCTCGTCGAACACTCGCCGCGACGTCGCGACACTTTCCGAACGCCGACCGCCGCGTTAGCTTCACGCCCTCGTGCGACGGCATCGGACCGATCCGTCCGTCGATCGCCCACCAGAGGAGAGTGCGATGCCGACCATTCGACCGATCGACGCGACATGGCTCGCCCAAGTACAGGAACCCGCGCTCGATCCGCAGCGCCGGATCGTCGACCCGCACCATCACCTGTGGCGGCGCACCGACATCGGCAACTACGCGCTCGACGAACTGTGGCGCGACACCGGCAGCGGTCACAACGTCGTGAAGACCGTGTTCGTCGAATGCGGTGCGAGCTATCGCAGCAACGGTCCGCAACATCTGCAGTGCATCGGCGAAACGGAATTCGTCGCCGACATCGCCGCCGCGAGCGCGCAAGGCGGGGCTCCGGACGGAAACGGCAAGGCGGTCATTTCCGCGATCGTCGCGCACGCCGACCTGACGCAGGGCGCCGTGCTCGAAGAAGTACTCGCCGCGCACGCCGCCGCCGGCCGCGGTCTCTTCCGCGGCATTCGTCACGCCGGTGCGCGCGATCCGTACCCGGAGGATCTCATGATCGCCGGCCGCGCACCGGAAGGCCTGTATGCGCGCCAGGATTTTCGCGACGGGATGAAGACGTTAGGGCGCCTCGGCTACACGTACGACACGTGGCACTACCACCACCAGAACCCTGCGTTCGCCGACCTCGCGCGCGCGGTGCCGGACACGACGATGGTGCTCGACCATTTCGGCACGCCGCTCGGCGTCGGTCGCTACGCGAGTCAGCGCGAAGCCATTTTCACGCAATGGAAGAAGGACATCGCCGAGATCGCGAAATGTCCGAACGTCGTCGCGAAGCTCGGCGGCCTCGCGATGCCGGACAACGGCTTCGGTTGGAGCGAACGCGCGACGCCGCCGACGTCCGACGAATTCGTCGCCGCGCAAAAGCGCTACTACCTGCACGCGATCGAGTGCTTCGGCCCCAACCGCTGCATGTTCGAGAGCAACTTCCCGGTCGACAAATGGTCGCTCTCGTACACGGTCTACTGGAACGGCGTGAAAAAGATCGTCGCGAACTTTTCGGAGAGCGAGAAGGACGCGATGTTCTACGGTACGGCAGCGAGGGTTTATCGCTTGGATTGACCTTCGGCGCGGACATCGCCGCGTTCGAAGTTCCGCGCGGCACTGTCTTCCGGATACCAAAAGGACGCAGCGGCAACGAAGCAAGTCGCATTCGAACTGGTGGCCGACACGCCCGTCACCGAATTGCGTTCCTTGCGCCTCAACTCGGCCGTTGGGTGATCAGCCCCGATAGGCCTTTCGACGATAGGATCTCGATCCAGTAGCCGTCCGGGTCGCGGATGAACGCGAGGCCCTTCATGTTGCCGTCGTCGGGCCGTTTGACGAACTCGACGCCGAGCGATGCGAAGCGTTCGCACGCGGCGTACACGTCCGGCACGGTAATGCCGATGTGACCGAAGCCGCGCGGATCGGCATTGCCGTTGTGGTAACCGAAGTTCGCGTCGTTCTCGGTGCCCCAGTTGTGCGTGAGCTCCAGAAGCGCCTTGCGTTCGAACACCCATTTCGCGCGCGCTGCCGGATCGGCCGGAATCGGGCCGTCCGATGCGTCCGGATAGCCCATGAAATACAGCGAGAACTTCATCGGCGGAAAGTCGTACCGATCGAGCAGCGTCATGCCGAGGACGTCGCGATAAAACGGCAGCGAACGTTCGGGATCTTTGATGCGCAGCATCGTCTGATTCAGTACGTATCCGTCGGGGTTCCTACCGGCCTTCATTCATCCAACCTCTTTCGAGTGAAACGTTCAGTCGTGGTCGTTCGTGTTCGAAAACAGTGGTTCAACAACGATCATTCAAAACAATCCGATCTGGCGATCGTCACCAATCACCTTGTCGAAGTCGAGACCGAGCGCGCCGAGCACCGACTCGGCGACGGGTCGAATCTGTTTTTCGACGTAGTGCGCGCGATCCGGCGGATGCACGAGATTGTCGAGCGGCTCGGGGCCGGCCGTCGTCATCACGTACGTCACGAGGCGGCCCGGCGAATTCGCCGACTTGCGCGCCGCCGCGACGTGCGGCGGCGTGCTCGCAGTGTATTCACCGATGTCCTTGCGCAAGCCCTTGCGATACACGAGCGCGTGGTCGAACTCGCCGGCGCGCATTCGTTTGACGAAATCGGCCAAATAATCGTCGACCGGCGCGCCATTGAACAGCCGTTGGTACAGCTCGCGCTGCACGATCTTCGCGAGCTCCGTCCAATCGCGGCGCACGACTTCCATGCCGACGAATTCGACGTCGGCGGGGTCGGCACCGTGGATGAGGCCCGCGTAGCGTTTGCGCGCGCCGCCGGAGCCGTGGCGCACCGACGGCAGGAACAACTTCACGTACAGCTTTTCGAATTCGAGCTCGAGCCGGCTCGCGACGCGCCAGCGCCGTTCGATGTATTGAGCGACGTCGGCGTTCAGTTGGGCCGCGAGTTCTGCGCCGTCGTGCACCGCGGTCGCCGCGTCGTTCGCATTCGACCGCACGAACAAGCTGTCGGTGTCGCCGTATAGCACTTCGTAGCCGCGCTGCTCGAACCAATCCTTCGACCACAACAGGAAATGCTTGCCCTGACCGGTGATCGCGTTCGCGAGCGCCGGGTTGTAGAACCGGCACGCCGGCGTACCGAGTACGCCATAGAAGGAGTTCATCAGGATCTTGATCGCGTGCGACGCGATGCCGTCGCCCGCGCGCTTCGCCGCTTCGCGGCGCGGGAACAGCTCGTCGAGCAGGCCCGGCAAGATCGCGCGATCGCGGCGGAAGGCGATACCGTTCGCGGTGCGGATCACGTCGTCGCCGTCGCGCGGCGCTGCGACGTAGCCGAGCGGGTCGATGTTGAACGTGCGGATGATGCTCGGGTACAGGCTCTTGAAGTCGAACACCCACACGCGATCGTGCACGCCGGGCTTCGGGTCGAGCACGTGGCCGCCGGCTTGCGCTGCGAACACGCGCGCGTCTTCGCTCATCACACTCGGCGCGACGACGCGGCGCTTGTTCAGTTCTGCGAGATAGAGGAAGTCGAACGACGCAATGCTCGCGGCGACGCGATCGGGCGTCATGCCGGTCAATTTGCTGCGCGCGACCGCGAGCGGAATCAGATTCGACTTCTCGACGATCTCGAGCGCGAGCCGCGCGTCGGTGCGCGCATACAGCGCGAAGCCGGGCAGGTCGTCGTCGTAGCGCTGCATGATCTCGCCGATGCGATCGCGTGCATCGCCTGACAACGCTTTGCCTTCACCGAGGATCTCGCGCGCAACCGCGTCGAGCGAATAGTCGTCGAGCCGCACGAACGCCCCGCGCAGCAGATCCATGCCGTCGAGTACCAGCCGCCCTGGAATGCTCGCGTTGCCGCTGCCGAAATAGCCGCGCGCCGGCCGCACGCGTAACGCGCCGCCGTCGCGGCCGAGTTCGAACGGATGCCGTACGCGCTGCGCGATTTTCGACAACACCGACAGGTCGAAGTCGACGACGTTCCAGCCGGTCAACACGTCCGGGTCGAGTTCGGCAATGCGCGCGCAGAAGGCTTCCAGCGCGCTGCGCTCGTCGGCGAAACCGCTGGCCTTCTCCGGCATCGGGCGCGTGCGCGGGTCGACGATCAGCACTTCGTCGGCGCCGCAGCCGTATAGCGAAATCGCGAGCAGGCGGCTCGCGGTCGGGTCCGTTTCGATGTCGAACGACAGCACTGAGGGGCGCACGTCGACGTCGGCGGGCTCGATGTTGGGGTCGTCGAAGATCCAATCGATCGCCCCCGTCGCGCCGTTCGTCGCGCGCCCCGGCTTCGCGTCGCCGTCGATCTCGCAACCGCCCTTGATCGCGCGATCGATCAGGAATCGCGTCGCGAAGCGCACGTCGGCTTCGTACGTCGAGACGCCCGCCGCGTGCAGCCGATCGCGGATCGCCGGTACGTCGGGCGGCGTCTTCGCGTCGATGCGATAGGCCTCGATGCCTGCGAAGGTGCAACGACCGGTCGCGAGCGGATCGACCTCGGCGACCGATTTGGCTTTCGCGACATCCGGCGCGGCGACGTAGAAGTGCGGCCGCTGCCGATGATCGCGCACGAGAAACGTCGCGCCGTCGTCGAGTCGGCCGTACAAATGCACGACCGGCACGTCGGCCTGAACCCGATAGCTCGCCTGGAGAATGAAACCGCGCGCACGCATGCCGACATTGTGCGCGCCGCCGCGATCGTGGCGAAGCGTTACTCGATCGCGCGAGAAAGCGCTACTCGAGCGCGGGCTGATGCGTCGGCACCGGCATCGCGGCGCGTCGCGGCGGCTTCAGCAGCAACAACATCGGAATCGCGAGCAAGGTCACGAGCGTCATCGCGCGAAAGTCGTCGGCGTAGCCGAGCATCATCGCTTCGCGCACGACCGTCCCGTCGAGGACCGACAGGCCGTGCAACGTGCCGGGATTCATGTACGTCGTGACCGCATGGCTCTGCATCGCGTCGTTGAACGGTGTGACGCTTTCGACGAGCCACGAACGGTTGATCTGAATGTAGCGCGCCAGCATGCCGGTCAAGACCGACACGCCGATCGAGCTGCCGAGATTACGCGACAGCGCGAAGATGCCCGACCCTTCGGTGCGGTATTGCGGCGGTAGCGTCGAGAACGCGAGCACGCTGACCGGCGTGAACAGGAAGCCCATGCCGATGCCTTGCAGCACGCCGGTCCACACGAGCGTCGCGAAGCTGACATCGGTGGTGAAGTTCGACATGTCCCACAGCGACCACGCCGAAACCAGCAAGCCGGTCAGCAGCAACAGCCGCGCGTCGACGCGGTTGACCATGCGCCCGACGATGAACATCGACAGCATCGTGCCAAGTCCGCGCGGCGCGAGCACGTAACCGGTCGTCAGCACCGGATAGCCCAACAGGTGCTGCAGGAACGGCGGCATCAACGCCATCGTCGCGAGCATGTTCAGGCCTGCGACGAACATGAAGATCATGCCGCCCGAGAAGTTCCGGTCCTTGAACATCTTCGGCTCGATGAACGGCCGGTCCTTCGTCAGCACGTGGACGATGAACATGTAGAAGCAGATCGCCGCGAGCATGCCCTCGATGACGATTTCCTTCGACTGGAACCACAGCTGCGTGTTGCCGCGATCGAGCATCAACTGCATCGCGCCGATCGCGATCGACAAGAACGCGAAGCCCATCATGTCGAACGGCCGATCGCGATCCCGGTGCACCGGATCCTTGATCGCCGCTTGAATGCCGAAGAGCGCGATCACGCCGAGCGGCACGTTGATGAAGAACACCCAGCGCCAGTTGTAGTACTCGGTCAGGTACGCGCCGAGGCTCGGCCCCAAGATCGGCCCGAGCATGACGCCCATGCCGAACATCGCCATCGCGCTGCCGGTTTGCGCCGGAGGATACGTATCGAGCATCGTCGCTTGCGCGATCGGCACGAGCGGCGCGCCGAAGCAGCCCTGCAGAAAACGGAACGCCACCATGCCTTCGATCGACGTCGCGAGGCCGCACGCCATCGACGTCAATACGAAGCCCGCGACCGAAACGAGATAGAGGTTTTTGCGGCCGATGCGATCACCGAGATAACCGGCCATCGGCGTCATGATCGCGGCGGCGACGATATACGACGTCAGCACCCACGCAACTTGCTCCTGCGTCGCCGAGAACGTGCCTTGCATGTCGGGCAAAGCGACGGCCGCGATGGTGGAGTCGAGCGCCTGCAGAATCGTCGCGAGCATGATCGTCGCGGTAATGATCGCGCGCAGCGCCGGGGATTCGGTTTGGCTCATCGATCAGTCCAGCGCGCCCGTATAGCGCCGCGGCGCATCAGCCGGGTAACAGATCTCGCCACGTGCGTTTGTGGCCGGTGTCGACCGTCACCGTCGCGCTCATGCCGGCGCGCAACGGCGGATCGTCGGCGCTGCGGTCGAGCGCGATGCGAACCGCGACGCGCTGTACGACTTTCACCCAGTTACCGGTCGCATTCTGCGCCGGCAGCAATGCGAATTCCGAACCGGTCGCCTCGGACAGGCTTTGCACGGTGCCGCGCCACTCACGACCGGGATACGTGTCGATCTGCACCTCGACGTTCTGGCCCGGGCGCATATAGGTGAGATCGGTTTCCTTGAAGTTCGCTTCCACCCATACGTCGCCGTCGGACACCACGCTCATCACCGGGCTGCCGCGCTCGACGTACGTCCCGAGTTCGGGCTTCTTGCTGGCGACACCCGAGAACGGCGCGGTGACGGCGGTCCGTTCGAGATCGAGCGCCGCCGTGTCGCGATCCGATTTCGCTTGTTGATAGCGCGGGTAGTCTTCGACCGCTGCGTTCGCGTCGCCGTTGAGATCGACGAGGGTCTTCGCCGCGCGCTGCTGCGCGAGATCGAGCTGCGTCATCGCCGTATCGAGCATGTGCTGTGCATCGTCACGATCCGCCACCGAACCGATGTGCCGTTCCAACAATCCGGATTGGCGATTGAAGGTGATGCGCGCGAACGCGACGTTGGTTTTCGCCAGGTCGATCTCGGAGAGGGCCTGTTTGTACTGCAGCTTCAACGCCGCGAGGTCCTGCGCCGTTTGCGCGAGCGCCGCGTCGGCGCGCGACAGCGTGAGCTTGTACGGCGTGTCGTCGACGCGAAACAACACTTGCCCTTGCGCGACGCGTTGGTTCTCCACGACGTCGACCTCGACGATCTTGCCGCTCACCTCGGCGGTGATCGTCGCTTTGTCTGCCTTCACATACGCGTTGTTCGTGTCGATGTAGCGCCCGCCATGCAGGTACGCGATGGTACTGAGGAGCGCGATCAGGACCGGCACGCCGTACAGCAACGCGGCACGCCGCAGATTGCGCGGTGCTTTCTCTTCGACCGACTTCTCCGGGGCGCGATCGGCTGCGTTGTCGAGCAGCGCGGTCTGCGGCGCCTCGGCAACGGTCGAAGCCGGCGCCGGCGGTGACAAGTTGGTGACCGGGGCGATGCGCCCTTCGGGTAGCTTGCGAATCTCGGACATCGGAAAACTCAGACCTCGACAACTGTGTGCGCGTCAGCGGCGACGCTTACCGGCGCGCTCGGTCGACTCGTCGACCGCCGGCACGGCGGCGGCCATCTGCGCCAGATTCGCTTTGATGCGCATCAGCCACGTCTGCAACTGCGCACGCTCGGTTTCACCGAGGCCGGCCATCACGCGTTCCTGATCCGACGCCGATCGTTCGAAGATCCGCTCAACCAAGCTTTGCGAGCGCGGCGTCAAATAGAGCTGCTGCGCACGGCGGTCGCTCGGATGCGCGCGGCGCTCGATCAATTGGGTCTTCTCGAGGCGATCGATCTGCCGCAGCAGCGTGATCGGCTGGATTTCCAAGATAGCCGACAGCGCGACCTGGCTGATGCCTTCGTTGCGCGACAACTGAACGAGCACGCGCGCCTGCGCGAGGGTGAGCCCTAACTCGGGAGCCGTGATCCGGAAATTCTCGCGCAACATCCGAGCGACGTCGGACACCAAGAAGCCGAACGTCGGCGTCTCGTGCGGCGGTCGTTCGTTCGCCGACTGTGCGCCGGTCTGCCCTTCGCCTATCCGCATCTCGTTCACCATTGGTTCGCCGCCGGCCTGCGTAAACATAGGCACATCATAAGCATTGCTTACTATTAGTCAAGGCGACGATTAGCCTACGATCCAACACGTGGAAGCACTCCGCTAGCGACACCTTCTGGTGATCGGCGAATCGATCCCGCGCGACACGACCGAGGAAAGCCCAACGTGGCGACGGGGCAAGCGTCCGTCGTCGGAGCGAGATTAAGCGGCCGTCGGCCGCCGGTCGAACCAGGGCTGCGCGCGTTCGATCTGCGAGGCGAGCTGCAACAGCAACGCGTCGTCGCCGAAGCGGCCGACGAACTGCACGCCGATCGGTAGGTTGTTCGCGTTCCAATGCAGCGGCAACGAGAT
>DASRZO010000262.1:0-25151 GCA_035686405.1 Pseudomonadales bacterium
CGTCGGTGCGATCATGCCGCCTCGAGCGACGCACACGTCGTCGAGAAACAACGCGACTCGATCGACGTCGAGGCCGTCGACACCGGCCCGCCCGATCGCCATACAGAATCGACCCCAGTTCGGATCGCTCGCGAACATCGCTGTCTTGATCAACGGCGATTCGGCGACCGTGTACGCGACCTGCAAACACTCCGCTTCGCTGCGTCCGCCTTCCACCGTCACCGTGACGAACTTGGTCGCGCCCTCGGCATCTCGAATGATCCGTTGCGCCAGTTCGCGCGCTACTTCAACGATGGCATTTCGCAATGCCGCATAGCCGGGTTGTGCGCCCGATTCGATCGTTGCATTCGCTGCAGCGCCCGTCGCGATCAACACGAACGAGTCATTTGTCGACGTGTCGCCGTCCACCGTAATGCGGTTGAAGCTCGCGTCGGCCGCGCGCCTCACTAAATCGTCGAGACAGCGCTGCGAGACCGCCGCGTCGGTCGCGACATACGCAAGCATCGTGGCCATGTCGGGGCGGATCATCCCTGCGCCCTTCGCGATCCCGGTGATCTGAATCGCCTTGCCGTCGATCGTGATCGACTTCGACACCGCTTTCGGACCGGTATCGGTCGTCATGATCGCCCGTGCTGCGTGTTCCCAACCTCGATCGAGATTACGACAGGCGCTCGGAATTCCATCTGCGAGCTTCGCGAGCGGCAGACGCTGGCCGATCACACCGGTCGAGAACGGCAACACCGCACCGGCGTCAACGCCGAGTGCGTCGGCCACCCAACGACAACACTGAATCGCATCGTCGATGCCCGCCGCTCCGGTGGCGGCATTCGCGTTGCCGCTGTTGATCACGATCGCCCGCGGCATCGAAGTAGCCAAATGTGTCTGACAGACGCGTACAGGGGCGGCTTTGAAGGCGCTCTGCGTGAACACGCCCGCAACACGCGTGCCGGCCGCGAACGCCATCACCACCACATCGTCGCGCTGCGTCTGTTTGATGCCGGCGCAGGTCGTACCGATGCGCACACCTGCCACCGCAGCCAGCGATCCCAACGGAGGCAGATTGACCGCCATCAGGACGCCCGACCATGGCAATGCTTGTATTTCTTGCCGGATCCGCACGGACACGCTTCGTTGCGGCCGACCTTGCGCTCCTGCCGAACGAACGTTTCCGTCTTTTGCACCGAAGGCTGGGCAGCCGGTTCTGGCTCGGCTTCCGCGCCACCATTCATTCCGTTGGCCTCCTGATGCATGAAGCGCATGCGCTTGGCCTGTTCTTCGCGACGTTGGCGCTCGGCCTCTTCTACGGACTCCGGCCGTTCGATCTGTACGCGCGACAACAAGCGGATCACGTCGCGTTTGATGACGTACAGCAACTCTTGGAAGAGTTCGAACGCCTCGCGCTTGTATTCCTGCTTAGGTTGCTTCTGCGCGTAGGCGCGCAAGTGGATCCCTTGCCGCAGGTGATCCATCGTCGCGAGGTGTTCCTTCCAACGCTGGTCGAGAATCTGCAGCATCACCTGCTTTTCGACCAGACGCATATCGACGCCCTGCTCCCGCCATTGCGCGTCCTTCGCGTCGTACTCCGCCACGATCTGATCGAGGATCTTCTTGCGCAGCGTGTCTTCGTTGAGCGAATCGTCTTCTGCGAGCCACCGGCGAAGCGGCTGGACGGAGTTGAACTCGGTCTGCAAAGCCTGTTCGAGCCCCGAGATATCCCACTGCTCTTCCAGACTCTGCGGCGCGATGTACTCACCGATGACGTTGCCCGCGACTTCTTCGCGGAAATCCCGAATCATCTCCGAGATGTCGTCCGTCGCCATGAGGTCGTCGCGCTGTGCGTAGATGACTTGACGCTGATCGTTCGCGACGTCGTCGTATTCCAGCAGGTTCTTGCGGATGTCGAAGTTCCTGCCTTCGACCTTGCGTTGCGCCTTTTCGATTGCGTTGGTGACCATGCGGTGTTCGATCGCTTCACCTTTCTCCAGCCCCAACGACTGCATGATTCCGCGAATTCGATCCGACGCGAAGATACGCATCAGATTGTCTTCCATGGACAAGTAGAACCGCGAAGAGCCGTTGTCGCCTTGGCGCCCGGCGCGACCTCGCAACTGATTGTCAATCCGGCGCGACTCGTGCCGCTCGGTACCGATGATGTGCAGTCCGCCCGCTCTGACGACCGCATCGTGGCGTGCTTGCCAATCCGATTTGATCTTGTCGATCTGTGCTTGCGTTGGTTCGGTCAACGCCGCTACTTCCGCCTGCCAATTCCCGCCGAGCACGATGTCGGTGCCGCGACCTGCCATGTTGGTCGCAATCGTCACGACGCTCGGTCGCCCGGCTTGCGCGACGATTTCGGCTTCGCGCTCGTGCTGCTTCGCGTTCAGCACACTGTGCGGAATCTTGCGTTGGACCAGCTCCGCCGATAGGCGCTCCGAAGATTCGATCGACGCCGTTCCGACCAACACCGGCCGCCCTTCGGCAATTCGCGCGTTGATGTCTTCGACGATGGCGTCGTACTTCTCGTCGATCGTCAGATACACGAGATCGTTCTCGTCCTTGCGCACCATCGGTCGGTGCGTCGGGATGACGATCACGGCGAGGCCATAGATTTGATGGAACTCGAACGCTTCGGTGTCGGCCGTTCCCGTCATGCCGGCGAGCTTTCGATACATGCGGAAGTAGTTCTGAAAGGTAGTCGACGCGAGCGTTTGCGTTTCGTTCTGAATCGACACGCCTTCCTTCGCTTCGACCGCCTGGTGCAGGCCTTCCGACCATCGCCGGCCCGGCATTGCGCGTCCGGTGTGTTCGTCGACGATGATGATCTCGTCGTTCTGAACCATGTAGTCGACGTCGCGCTTGAACAAGTTGTGCGCCCGCAACGCCGCGTGAACATGGTGCAACAGTCCGAGATTGGTCGCTGCATACAGGCTGTCGCCTTCGCTCAGCAACCCGAGGCGAACCAACTCGTCTTCGACGAACGTGTGTCCGCGCTCCGTGAGTTCGATTTGTCGGTTTTTTTCGTCGACGACGAAATCGCCTTCCTCGACGATTCCCTCCGGGTCGTCGGCAGTACCTACCTGACGCTTCAGCCGAGGCGCGAGTCGATTGATCTTGACGTAGAGGTCGGTGCTTTCCTCTGCCGGCCCCGAGATGATCAAGGGCGTACGCGCTTCGTCGATCAGAATCGAGTCCACTTCGTCGACGATCGCGAAATTCAAGCCACGCTGAAACTTGTCCTTCAACGTGAACGCCATGTTGTCGCGCAGATAGTCGAAGCCGAACTCGTTGTTCGTGCCGTACGTGACGTCGGCTTGATACGCCTCGCGCTTCGACACGACGTCCTGGCGTGACTGAATTACCCCGACGGACATGCCGAGCGCGCGATAGATCGGTCCCATCCAATCCGCATCGCGTCGTGCGAGGTAGTCGTTGACCGTCACCACGTGCACGCCGCGCCCGGTCAACGCGTTGAGATAGGCGGGCAGCGTCGCGACGAGCGTCTTGCCCTCACCCGTCCGCATCTCCGCAATGTTGCCTTCGTGCAGCGTGATGCCGCCGATGATCTGGACGTCGAACGGCCGTAAACCCAATACGCGATCGGCGGCTTCACGAACCGCCGCGAACGCTTCGGGCAGCAGATCATCGAGCGGAGTTCCGGCTTCGATCCGTTGACGGAACTCGGCCGTCTTGGCCCTCAGCTGTTCGTCCGACAGCCCCCGCATGGCTTCGCCGTGCGCATTGACGCGCGCGACGATCCTGCCCATGCGCTTGAGCTCGCGAGTGTTTTTGGTGCCGAAGAGCTTGACGAAAAAACCATCAGCCATAGCGGGTGGGACGCAAGAAAGTGCGGCATGTTACCGCGTTTGCGGCCGATTTTGCGGGCCACGAACAGCGAAGCGCGGAGGCGTTTCGGTTGCGTGGGATCAGGTGTCGCGCGTGCGTGCGATGTAGCGAGCGGGATCGACCTGACGGCCGTCCTTCAAGACCTCGAAGTGGACGTGCGGACCTGTCGAACGGCCGGTGCTGCCCATGCGACCGATCACCTGTCCTTTCTTCACGACGTCGCCGGCCGCGACGAGCAGTTCCTTGTGATGACCGTATCGCGTGACGAATCCGTCGCCGTGATTGATCTCGATCATGCGGCCGTAGCCGTTCTTCTCGCCTGCGAACGTCACGACGCCCGATGCGACTGCCACCACGTCGGACCCGGGCTTACCCGCAAAATCGACGCCACCGTGCCACGCCATGCGGCCGGTAATCGGATCGACTCGGCGTCCGAACCCGGACGACATCCAACCGAAATTGACCGGGCGCCCAGCCAGGGCGACTTGCTCGTGGAATTTCTGACTCGCGAGCAACGACGCGAGCAACTCGAGTTCGTCTTCCCGAGTCTTGATCTGATCGGACAGTGCGTCGGCCGCGCTCAAGAATTCCGGTACGGCTTGTGGAACGTCGACGTCCGTCTCCGGACCGCCGACCGCGGGGGGCTCGTCGAAGCGAAACTCGCCTTCGTCGAGTTGCGCTACTTCAGCGACGCGTTCGCCGAGCGCCTCCATGCGTAGCAGACGCGCTTGCATCGCTGCGAGTCGACGACCGATGGCATCCATCTCGACGCGGCTCTGCGACTGGATGCGACCGATCTCATCGCGTTGACTTGCGATGCGATCCTGCCACTTCGTAATGACTTGACTGTCGAGCAGGTTGCCGTTGAGGAAGCGGGTGACCATCAAGACGTTGCCGACCAATCCGGCGACGACGAGGAATGCAACTGCGATCACCAAAGCGCCCGGAATTCGCCGGGGCTGCGCTCTGCCACTCTTTTCTCTGAAGAGTATGATCTGCATCGTTTTTCTAATCGTGTCCTTCGCGCTTGGCTAATCGAAAGATAGACACGCTTCTCTCGTCCGGCCAATCCCCGTCCTCTGCGCTCGCTCGTTTGGTCAGACACGCGTCGTTACAAGACGCGTGGACGGACCAGTTGCGTGCCCTGCTGCCGCAGGATCTTGCTTCAGAGTGCCGAGTCGCGAACGTACGCGATCGAGTCCTCACTGTCCACATCAACAACGCCGCTTGGGCGACCCGATTTCGATTCCTGATTCCAGGTCTTCTCGAAGATCTCCGTCGCCTCGCCGACTTCACGTCCATCGACGAAATTCGTCCGAAGGTCGTGCCCGTCGCCGACGTTGCTACCCCGGCGCATGGCACTGAGGAGCGACGTCCGCCAGACGGTGTTCCGCTCCTTGAACTCGCCAGCAGGACCGATGATGCGGGCTTGAGGGAGGCAATTCTGCGACTTGCCGCACACAGCGCGGCCGACCGCAAGACGTTGTAAGCGACTCGGCGCTCAGCCGAAGACGGGGCGTGCGAACGAAATGGGCGGCGGTTCTCGTTCCGCATCGAACGTCACGATGTCCCACGCGTTGCGATTCGCGAGCACTTTGCGGAGCAGCGCGTTGTTGGACGCGTGTCCCGACTTGTAGCCGGAGAATGCACCGATCACGCTGTGACCGAGTAGGTACAGATCGCCGATCGCATCGAGGATTTTGTGCTTCACGAACTCGTCTTCGAGACGCAACCCTTCCTGGTTGAGAATGCGGAAGTCGTCGACGACGACCGCGTTGTCGAGACTGCCGCCGCGCGCCAAATCCATTTCACGCAGCTTCTCGAAGTCCGCCAAGAATCCGAACGTGCGCGCGCGGCTGACTTCCTTGACGAATGCCGTACTCGAGAAGTCGACCGATGCCGTCTTGGTGTGCTTGTGAAATACGGGATGGTCGTATAGCAGCGTGTATTCGACCCGAAATCCGTCATACGGGGAGAGCCGCACGGTGATATCGCCGTCGCTGTACACGGTCTCCTCGACGATCCGGATGAACTTCTTCGGCGCGTCCTGATCGACGATTCCGGCCGACTGCAACAAGAACACGAACGGCGCGGCGCTGCCGTCCATGATGGGCAACTCGGCGGCGTCGACTTCGACCAATGCGTTGTCGATGCCGAGCCCGGCAAACGCGGCCATCAGATGCTCGACGGTCGAGATCCGCACGCGCCCGGCCGTCAGCGTCGTCGCGAGCGTCGTGTCGCCGACGTGTCCCACCAGCGCGGGAATCACGACCGGCGGGGTCGTGTCGGTCCGACTGAACACGATGCCGGCGTCGACCGGCGCAGGACGCAACGTCACGACGACCTTGTCGCCCGTGTGCATACCGATCCCGGTCGCACGGATCGTGTTCTTCAGCGTTCGTTGGCAGATCATTCGGCGTCGTCGATCGGGCGGAGATCCCCATTGGGCCGATGCGCACGCTACCCCGTGTCCGTGCGCGACCCGACGCTGATGTTAGCAAGCGTATCAGCGCCGGACCAACGTCACGGCCTCAAATGTGTCGGACGCACGATTTTTTTCGATCAATCCGCCTGCCGCCGAAGAAACGCGGGGATATCGAGAT
Organism: Pseudomonadales bacterium; assembly: GCA_035686405.1. Lineage (GTDB taxonomy): Bacteria > Pseudomonadota > Gammaproteobacteria > Pseudomonadales > Azotimanducaceae > DATJGR01. The sequence continues at coordinate 6,447 of DASRZO010000262.1, forward strand.
AGTCGAGGTCGCGTGCTTCGGTGGTGTCGACCGAGCGCTCCACATGACGCCCCGCCGCCGCACGTCGCTTGATGGTCGGCTGATCCAACTGGGCGTAGTCGATGTCCTTGTTCACCGTAGCGACCACCGGCGTGTTGTCGACGACGACGTTCGGCCGCGCAATCCCACCGAGCCCCGTGGCGACGACCGTAACCTTCAACTCGTCCTTCATGTCCGGATCGATCACCGTGCCGACCACCACGGTCGCTTGTTCCGACGCGAACTCGTCGATCGTCTCGCCCACGTCGGCGAATTCACCGATCGTGAGATCCGGTCCCGCCGTGACATTGACGAGAATGCCGCGCGCACCATGCAGATCGATGTCCTCCAGCAACGGACTGCGGATCGCCGATTCCGCCGCATCGCGCGCGCGGTTGTCGCCTTTCGCACGACCGGTGCCCATCATCGCCATGCCCATTTCCGACATCACGGTGCGTACGTCCGCGAAGTCGACGTTGATCATGCCGGGGCGAATGATCAGATCTGCGATGCCCTGTACTGCGCCGAGCAAAACGTCGTTCGCAGCGGCAAACGCAGTCAGCATGCTGGTGCGCTCACCGAGGACCGCCAACAGTTTCTCGTTGGGGATCGTGATCAGCGAGTCGACGAAGCGCGACAATTGCGCAATGCCCGCTTCTGCGACGTCCATCCGTTTCTCGAAACGAAACGGTTTGGTGACGACGGCAACCGTCAAGATCTCGAGTTCGCGTGCGACCTCCGCGACGACCGGCGCAGCGCCGGTGCCGGTACCACCGCCCATACCGGCGGTGATGAACACCATGTCGGCGCCCGACAACACTTCCGCGATGCGGTCTCGATCTTCCAGCGCCGCTTGTCGTCCGATCTCGGGGTTCGCGCCGGCACCGAGTCCTTTCGTGAACGATCCGCCGATCTGCAACGTGGTCTTCGCATCGAGGCTGCGCAACGCTTGCGCGTCGGTGTTTGCCGCGATGAAGTCCACGCCCTCGATGCCTTTTGCCAGCATGTGCTGGATGGCGTTGCCGCCACCGCCGCCGACGCCGATGACTTTGATGATCGCGCTCTGCGGCCCGCTGTCGACGAGTTCAAACATGTCTGCTCCTGATCCCTAGGTGATTTCAAATCAAAAGTTTTCGCTGACCCAGCTCTTCAACCGTTTCACTACCCCGGACGATCTATTCCTGCCACGCCCGCGCGCCTCCTCTTCTCGTTGTTTTCCATACAGCAGGAGCCCGACCCCAGTTGCGTAGATCGGATTCCTGACGATGTCCTTGAGTCCAGTGACATGCTTCGGCGAGCCGAGACTCACCGGCATGTGGAATATCTCTTCGGCGAGTTCGATGACGCCCTCCATCTTCGACGAACCGCCCGTCAACACGATTCCGGCTGCGATCAAGTCTTCGAATCCGCTGCGGCGGAGTTCTGCCTGCACGAGCGTGAACAGTTCGTCGTAGCGGGGCTCGACCACTTCGGCGAGCGCTTGCCGAGACAGCTCTTTCGGCGGCTTGTCGCCGACCCCGGGCACCTTGATCGTCTCGTCGGCGCGCGCGAGCTGCGTCAACGCGCACGCGTATTTGATCTTGATCTCCTCGGCGTTCTGTGTGGGCGTACGCAGCGCCATGGCAATGTCGTTAGTGACTTGATCGCCCGCGATCGGAATGACCGCGGTATGCCGAATCGCCCCGTCGGTGAAGACTGCGATGTCGGTCGTGCCGCCGCCGATGTCGACCAGACACACGCCGAGTTCGCGTTCGTCGTCGGACAGCACCGCGTAGCTCGATGCGAGTTGTTCGAGGATTACGTCGCGCACTTTGAGGCCGCAGCGCTCGATGCATTTCTCGACGTTCTGCGCCGCGTTCACCGCACACGTCACGAGGTGCACTTTCGCCTCGAGACGAACGCCCGACATACCGAGCGGCTCCTTGACGCCTTCTTGGTTGTCGACCAGATATTCCTGCGGCAGGATGTGCAGCACCTTCTGGTCGGCCGGAATCGCGACCGCTTGCGCCGCATCGATCACACGATCGATGTCCTGCGGAAAAACTTCGCGATCACGAATCGCGACGATTCCGTGCGAGTTCAGGCTTCGTACGTGGCTGCCGGCGATTCCGGCGTAGACCTCGTCGATGTGGCAGCCCGCCATCAGTTCGGCTTCCTCGACGGCGCGTTGGATGGATTGCACCGTCGACTCGATGTTCACGACGACGCCCTTCTTCAACCCGCGCGATCGATGCGAACCGATGCCGATGATCTCGATATCGCCGTCGGCCGTGAGCTCGCCGACGATGGCGGCCACTTTGCTCGTGCCGATATCGAGACCCACTATGCGCCGCCGTCCCCCGTCAGACGCCATTTACTGAACCACCTCGATCGTGTGAGAAGCCATTGCCACCTGAAATTTCGCCGCGTCGTCGCCGCGCCAACTGACGGCGATGCCGTTCCGGTACCGGGCGTCGATGTGCTCGACCCGATCGAGCTTGTCTTCGATCACCGCGCGATACACGAGCGAAAATCGCTCTACGCGTTCGAGCAGATCTTCGTGCCCGAGCGCCACCGTGGCACCGTTGGTGAATCGGACCTGCCACTCGCCGAGTGCGTCCTCGTCTACTTCGGCGATCTTCAGCTGCGTGTCCGAAAGCACTTGGCCCAGCATCTGGAAGATCTGCATCGCGCGCGCCCCATTCGCATTCGCACAGCGAATCAACGGCAGCGTCGCGTCAGGCATCCCGGCTGCATCGACGACGTCGCCGACACTGTTCAACACGAAGCCGTCACCCCATCGCGCCACGATCGGATCTTTCGCCACCGAGACTTCGACGATGCTCGGCCAAACCCGCCGCGCTCGAACGTCGCGCGGCCAGCTGAGCGCCAAAACGTTGCCAACGACTTCGTCGAGGTTCAGGGACAACAGCCCGCCTTCGAGATGCTTCGACACGGCATCCTTGACGGCATCGCGTTCGGCGGTCGTCAGGTCACCGGTAACGCGAACGATCTGAACGGGCCGGTTGATCGCGAACAGCAAAGCACACAAAGCCGCACCGACGCATACGAGCAAAGCGACAGCGAGGACGCGACGACCTGTCGGCATGCGGTTGCTAACTTTCATTGTCGCCCCGCAAACGCTTCGAGACTTGATTGACGTTGCCGGCGCCTTGCACGATCACGACATCCCCGTCTTCGACGATGTTCGGCAGCAATACGAACGCCTCGTCCGGATCAGCGGCATAGATCGGATTGACGACGCCGCGTTCGCGAATGCCCTGACTCAACGCATGGCTGTCCGCGCCGGCGATATAGTCTTCGCCCGCGCTGTAAACCTCGAGCAACACCAATTTGTCGACGGTCGACAGCACCTTCGTGAAGTCGTCGTACAGATCGACGGTCCTCGTGTAGCGGTGGGGTTGATACACCATGACGAGGCGTCGACCGGGCCATACCTTGCGCGCGGTGTCGATGACCGCGGCGACTTCGGTCGGGTGGTGGCCGTAGTCATCGACGACCGCTACATCTCGGTTCGCAACGCGCACGTGCGCGGCAACGTCGAAGCGACGGCCGACACCGGAGAAAGCCGCGAGACCCGCGAGAATCGCCGTATCGCTGACGCCCTCTTCGGTACCCACCGCGATCGCAGCGAGCGCGTTCAGCACGTTGTGCGAACCCGGTAGATTGATGACGACGTCGAGCGGCGGGTGCGGCGCCGGGCGCACCGCTCGGAACTTCCAGGCGAGCCCCGTCGTCTCGACGTGGGTCGCCCGAAAGTCGGCATCCTTCGAGATGCCGTACGTCAACATCGGTCGCGAAACGTCGTCGAGAATGCCGCGCACGATCGGATCATCGACGCACAGGACCGCGACGCCGTAGAACGGCAAGCGATGAACGAACTCGACGAACGTTTGCGACAGCCGAAAGAAGTCGCCGCCGTAGGTGCGCAGATGATCGCGATCGATGTTCGTGACGACCGCCACCATCGGCTGCAGATGCAGAAACGACGCGTCGCTTTCGTCTGCTTCGGCAATCAGGTATCGGCTCGCACCGAGTTGTGCGTTGCTGCCGGTACTGTTCAGCAAGCCGCCGATCACGAACGTCGGATCGAGATTCGCGGCCTTGAAGATCGATGTGATCAAACTCGTCGTGGTGGTTTTTCCGTGCGTACCGGCCACGGCGATTCCGTGCCGATAGCGCATCAGCTCGCCGAGCATTTCCGCCCGCGCAACCACCGGAATACGCGCCGCGTGTGCGGCGACGAGCTCCGGATTCGACGGCACGACCGCACTCGACACGACGACGACGTCGGCACCGGCGACGTTCTCGGCTCGGTGTCCGATCGAAACGTTGGCACCGAGCTGCACCAACCGAGCCACCGTTGCCGACCGCGCGATGTCCGAACCGGAGATGCGATAGCCTTGGTTCAACAAAACCTCGGCGATACCGCACATTCCGGAGCCGCCGATCCCGACGAAGTGGATCTGCCGCACGCGTCGCATTTCAGGAATGTGAATGACCATCAGCGGGTTCTCCCGTGCTCGAGCTGCACCCGCAGCACGAGTCCCACCAATGCACAGCAGACGATGATGCTGTTGCCGCCATACGAGATGAACGGCAGCGTCAGGCCCTTCGTCGGCAACGTACCGGTATTCACGCCGACGTTGATGACCGATTGAATACCGAGCAAAAGCCCCGCGCCGTACGCAACGTAGCCGGCAAATCGCCGACCGTCGGCAAGGGCCTGTGCCGCGATGCGAAACGTCCGCAGCACGATGGCGATCAATACCCCGAAAACCAGTAGCGCGCCGACTAGACCGAGTTCTTCCGCAACGACCGCGAAGATGAAATCGTTGTGTGCTTCCGGCAGATACAAAAGCTTCTGGATTCCCGCGCCAAGGCCGAGGCCGAACAAATCGCCCCGCCCGAACGCGATCAATGCCTGCGTCAGTTGATAGCCGCTGCCGTACGCGACCGCCCACGGATCGAGGAACGTGACGAGTCGCTGCAGCCGATACGGCTGAACGACCGACAGGATCCCGAGCAGCAACGCCGCCACCAGCACTATCAAGGCGAAATGCCGCAATCGAGCGCCGCCGAGAAACAGCACACCGCCGGTCACCGCCGCGAGTACAACCACCGAGCCGAAGTCCGGTTCGAGCAACAAGAACGCACACAAGGTACCGACGAATGCCAACGGTCGCACTAAGGCCAGCGTATCGGTGGCCAGCGCCTCTTCGTTTCTAGCAAGGTAGCCGGCGAGATAAACGACTACCGCGAACTTCGCGACTTCGGCCGCTTGTATCGAGAAGCCGCCGAAACCGATCCAGCGTCGGCTGCCGTTCGCCATGTGGCCGACCCCCGGAATCAGCACCAACAAGGCCAACCCCAACACCGCGATGAACAACGGACGATGCAACTTCAGCCACACGCGCAGCGGCAGCGTGGCGCACATACCCAACGCGAGCGTGCCGGCAAGCAAATACGCGCCGTGCCTGATCACGAAGTGCGCAGGGTCTCCGTCGGCGGCTCCGCGCGGATAGGAAGCCGACGCCACCATCACGAGCCCGATCGTCACGGCAACGAGCCACAGCGCCGCCAACGGGTAGTCCCAGTCGCGGGTCACTGCGCCATCTCCAACACCGCCGCGGCGAATTGGCGGCCGCGGTCTTCGAAGTTCTTGAACATGTCGAGGCTGGCGCATGCAGGCGACAGCAATACGATATCGTTCGGTCCCGCGACCGAACGGGCGAATCGAACGGCGTCTCGCAACGACTCGACGCGGCGAATTCGCGCAGCGCCGGCCACCGCCGCTTCGACTGCGGCCGCATCCTTGCCGAGCGTCACGACGTCGTGCACGTATTTCGAAACCGGTTCACGCAACGACGCGAGATCCGCGTTCTTCGCGTCACCCCCTGCGATCAGCACGATGTGCCTGCGCGTTTCTCCGAGCCCTTCGAGCGCGGCCAGACACGCACCGACATTGGTCGCTTTGGAATCGTTGATATAGGTGACGCCGGCGATGACGGCGACCGTTTGACATCGATGATCGAGGCCGGCGAACGCTCGCAGCGTCTCGATACACGATGCCGGATCGACGCCGGCAGCCGACACGAGCGCCAGGGACACCAACGCGTTGAATTCGTTGTGGCGTCCGCGGATGCGTAGCGAATCGGCGTCGATGATCTCGACAGAATCGTTCGCGAGGTATCGCGCGCCCTTTCGCTCGACGATCCCCCAACCGTCCCGCGAAGGCGCATCGAGGCCGACCGAGACGAGACGCCCGACCGGCGACGCGGGACGCGTCAGCGCGTCGGCTCGGTTGAAGATCGCGACGTCGGCGCCCACAAAGATCCGTTGCTTCGCGGCCGCGTACGTCGCGATGTCGGGATAGCGGTCGAAATGGTCAGGCGTGACGTTCAAGTTCGAAGCGATCGCGACACGACCCGCGTTGAGCCGCTCGAGCTGGAAGCTCGATAGCTCGACGACGTAGGCCTCGCGGTCGTCCGCGAGCAGGTCGAGCGCGGCTTCGCCGAGGTTGCCGCCGACACCGACGTTGCGCCCTGCCCCGCGCAGCAATTCGCCGGTCAATGCGGTCACCGTGCTCTTTCCGTTCGTACCGGTGATACCGATGACAGGGGCGCGCGCGTGCTCGAGGAACAGTTCGATATCGCTGACGAGTGGCACGCCGCGTTCGCGGGCGACGCGGAGCAGACAATGCGACGTCGCGATGCCGGGACTCACCACGATGCGATCCGCGTCGGCGATCCGCTCGGCTGTTGCCGAACCGAGCAACAATTCAACGTCGGGAAGATGCCGCCGCGTCGCCGCGGCAAACGGCGGATCGGCGCGTGTATCGACGACCGTCACCCGATCGGTCGCATGCAGGAACCGCACGCACGAGTCGCCGGTGATTCCCAACCCGAACACGACCGTGTGGCGACGTCCGTTCGTCAATGCCGCACTCCTGCGCGATCGAGAACGTCGCGCGCAATTTCGACGTCGTTGAACGGCGTACGGCGTCCGGCAATCTCTTGGTAGTTCTCGTGCCCCTTGCCGGCGATCAACACGACGTCAATCGCCCGCGCGCCGCCGATAGCGCGCTCGATTGCGCGCGCGCGATCCAGCTCGACCTCGAACTCGATCCGACCTTCGAAACCGGCAACGATGTCGTCTGCGATCGCGCGCGGCACTTCGCTGCGCGGATTGTCGCTCGTGACCCACGCCTGATCGGATCCCGCCTCGACGGACCGCGCCATCAACGGCCGCTTGCCGCGATCACGATCGCCGCCACATCCGAAGACGCAAATCAGCCGCCCGGTGGTATGACGACGCAAACCGTCGAGCACTTTCGTGAGTGCATCCGGCGTATGGGCGAAGTCGACGACAACGACGGGCCGTCCGGGTATGCGCACGAACTGCATGCGCCCCAACGGCGCCGTCAGGCCGGGCGCCGCGTCGATGACGTCGTCGAACGTAGCACCGGCCAGACACGCAGCAGCGGCCGCCGCGGCGAAATTGGCCACGTTGAACTCGCCGAAGAGCTCCAAACGAAACTCTCGACGGCCCCACGGCGTCGCCAGCGTCCCATCCATGCCGTGTGCGTCGAACGAAATGCCCGACCAATGCAGATCTGCTTCGACGTTCGTACCGAATCGTAGGACGTTCAGGCCCGCGCGACGCTCGCGGTAAATAATGCGTCCTTGCGGGTCGTCCCAATTGACGACGCCGCCCTGCAGCGTGGGCCATTCGAACAAGCGCCGCTTCGCCGCCGCGTAACGCTCCATCGTTCCGTGATAGTCGAGGTGATCGCGCGTCAGGTTCGTGAACACGGCGACGTCGTAAGCCACATCGTCGACGCGACCCTGGTCGAGTGCATGCGAACTTGCTTCCATCGCCACCCAATCGGCGCCTTCGGCTACGAGATCGGCGAGGCGACGCTGCACCGTCACGGCATCTTCGGTCGTCAATTCGGTCGGCGCCGTGCGACCTTCGAACGCCCAGCCCAACGTGCCGCCGTACCCTGCCGGCCGACCACTGCTGTTCAGCAGAGCTGCCGTGAATTGGGCGACCGACGTCTTGCCGTTCGTACCGGTCACCCCGATGCAGCCGAGGTTGCGGCTCGGGTGGTCGTAGAATCGCGCCGCGACGCGTCCTGCCAAACGCTTCGTATCGTCGATCTTGACCACGATCCCCGCCGACTCCCCAACGTCGCGATCGACCAAGACCGCCGCCGCTCCGCGCCGGATCGCACTGTCGACGTAGTCGTGTCCGTCGTGGGTCGCCCCACGCTGGGCGATGAACAAGTCGCCCGGGCGTACTCTGCGCGAATCGGTTTCGATTCCGCTGATCCACACGTCGCGCGCCGCATCGATCGGACCTGCACCGAGATCGTGGCCAACACAATCGCTGAGGTGCTTGCGGCGCGACACCGCGCTCACGATGCGAACTCCGGTTCGACGTTCAGCACGCGCAGCGCACGCGCGACGACACGCGAGAAGACCGGGCCGGCGACATCGCCGCCGCCGATCCTATCGCCCTGCGGTTCGTCGATCACGACGATCACGACGACGCGCGGGTCGTCGGCGGGCGCGAGCCCCGCAAAGAACGCGACATGACGCTCGTCGTCGTAACCGTTCGGGCCGACCTTCCTCGCCGTGCCGGTCTTCCCCGCAATCTCGTAGCCGGCGACTCGCGACTTCGGCGCCGTCCCGTGTACCGAATCGACGCCCTTCATCATTCGAACGAGCGACTCGACGGTTTCGGCGTCGAACTCGCGCTGACCCGGCGGTGCAGAATCGCGACGGACGATCGAAATCGGCAGTCTGACCCCACCGGTCGCGAGCATCAGATACGCCTGCGCCAACTGTAGCGGCGTAATCGTCAACCCATATCCGTACGCCAGTGTCGTCCGCACGATCGGATTCTTCAGTTCGCCGCTCGGCACCCTGCCGACCACTTCGCCGGGCAATCCGCAGCCGGTGGAATCCGACAGCCCGGCGCGGATGAACGCGTCGAACACCATGCGCTCGTCGAGCGACAACGCGATCTTGGCGATTCCCACCTGACTCGAACGGGCCAGAATCTCGGCGAGCGACAACCGCCCGCGGTTCAACGGGTCGTGTACAAGCATGCGACCGACCTGCAAGTAACCCGGGGCCGTATCGATCACCGAGTCTTCGCTGAAGCGCCCAGACTCGAGCGCCGCGAGTACGGTCAGCGGCTTGACCGTCGAGCCAGGCTCGTAGACATCGGTGATCGCCCGATTGCGGCGCGCGTCGATCGCGACTCGCGACAATTCGTTCGGATTGAACGAAGGCTGGTTCGCCATCGCGAGAACTTCGCCGGTGTGAGCATCGAGCATCACGACAGTACCGGCCTTCGCATGGTGGTCTTCGATCGCGGTTCGAAGTTCGCGATCGGCGAAGAACTGCAAACGCAGGTCGAGACTCAACGCGAGGTCTCTGCCGAAACGCGGCGCGGTGATGTATTCGATGTCTTTGACGGATTGGTGCCGGCTGTCCTTCAGCACCAACTTGCGTCCTTGCACGCTACGCAGTTCGCCATCGAACGCGAGCTCGGCACCTTCTTGACCTTGATCGTCGACGTTGGTGATGCCGACGACGTGCGCCGCCGTTTCGCCAGCGGGGTAATAGCGCCGGTATTCGCGCTCGAAATGCACTCCCGATATGCCCAACGCGTTCACGTCGTGGGCAACTTGCGGCGACACGCGTCGCTTCACGAACATGAACTCGCGATGTGCGAAACGCGCGACGCGTCCCGCGAGCTCGCGCGGGTCGAGGTCGCTCGCCTTTGCGAGCAGGCTGACCTGTTCCGGCGTGAGCGCGGTCTGCGTTGGGTCGATCCAAATCGAAACCACAGGTGTGCTGACCGCCAACGGCTCGCCGTTCCGATCGAATATGATCCCGCGACTCGCGGCCAACGTTTCGTAGCGCAGCGATCGCGCATCACCCTGCTCCTGCAGGAACGCTCGCTCCGTAACGTTCAAATACGCCATACGCGCGGCGAGCCCGAGTGCCAACGCAACGAACGTCCCAACGACTGTGAGATGGCGCCATCCGCTCATCTCGGCACCTTCTGCACGGCTTCCGGGAAGCGCATGGCGAGCTGGCGTTCGGCGACCTGATCGACGTTCTGATACGACGACACCGTTCCCCGCTCGATCAGCAAACGGCTGTATTCGTCGAGCAGCGCGTCCTGCTGATCTTGGTTGCGTTCGAGCGCGACGAACAGCGCGCGTACGCTCTGTGCGGTCGCGGCGACCCAGACGCCCGAGGCTGCCACGGCAGCGTAGATCAAGCCGATCGCCAAGCCCCATTGCCACGTCGCGCGGCGTTCGAACTTCGCGCGGGGCTTCTTCACGCGGCTTTCTCCAACACGCGCAGCAACGCGCTGCGAGCTCGCGGATTGCTCGCCACTTCTGCTGCGTCGGCGCGACGCGCGCGACCGATCAGACGCGCGGAACCGACCTGTCGCCCCGTCACCGGCAGACGGCGCGGCAACGCTTCGCCCTCGCACCATCTGCGAAACGCCAATTTGACGATGCGGTCTTCGAGACTGTGGAAGGTCAACACCACGAGGCGTCCACCGACGCAAATCAGTGCAAATGCCGCCTCGATTGCAACGCGCAACTCGTCGAGCTCGTCGTTGATGTGGATCCGAATGGCCTGAAACACGCGGGTCGCGGCGTGTTTGTGCGGGTCTGGTTTCGGTTGCGCTCCGGAGATTACTGAGACGAGATCGGCGGTTCGCGTAATCGGCGTCTGGGCGCGCCGCTGCACGATCGCCTGAGCGATACGCTTTGCATGTCGCTCTTCACCGAATTCGTGAAAGACACGCGCCAGTTCGCTCTCGTCCGCCGCGTTGATCCACTCCGATGCAGGTACTCCCGATGTCGGGTCCATGCGCATATCCAAGGGACCGTCGCCGCGAAAGCTCATTCCACGCTCGGCATCGTCGATCTGAGGGGACGAAACACCGAGGTCCATCAACACGCCAACAACACGACTGAGGCGCGCCTCTGCCGCGAGCCGTGCGATCTCGCTCATGCGGCCGTGTCGAACCACGACGCGTTCGTCGGTATCGGCGAGCGCTCTGGCTACTGCGATCGCCGCAGGGTCGCGATCGATCGCAAGAATTCGTCCCGTCGGCGACAGCCGATCGAGCAGCGCGCGCGTATGGCCGCCGCGACCGAACGTTGCATCGACGTACTCGCCGGCCGGATCCGTGCACAGCGCATCGACGACGGCTTCGACGAGGATCGGTTGATGCATGTTCATGCGGTTAGACCGACAGGCCGGTGAAATCGTCGCCGTCGTCGACAACGTCGCCAGAGCGCTCTCGCAGCCATTCGGCCAAGCGGGGCTGCCACTGCTCTTCGCTCCAGATCTCGATCTTGTTGCCCTGTCCCAGGAGAACCAGACGCTTCGACAGACCTGCGAAGTCACGCAACATCGGCGGCAGAAGTACTCGACCGCTGCTATCGAGTTCGACGTCGGTGGCGTGCCCGATCAACAACCGCTGCAGCACCCGGGCCGACCGTTTCATATTCGACAACGCTTCTAGCCGAGCCTGGACTGAATCCCATTCGACGAGGGGGTAAAGCAGCAGGCAGCGCTCGCGCGAGTCGATAGTGACGACTAACTTACCATCGGTCTTGGCAAGCTCTTCCCGATAGCGTGCGGGCAGCGCCATCCGTCCTTTCGAATCCAAATTGACGCTGTTGATTCCCCGAAACATCGCCCCGCAACCCACTTCTTATTGTCAGCACGGCCTCGCCACCGGCGGTGACCTGATCGCCACCGATCAACCAGAAAACCCACAAAAACCCACAAAAACCCAGCGATCGACACTATAGATCCCTCGAAATGGGTGTCAAGGAAGCGCACTACGCGGCACGTCCCGTCGCGACAAAAGGCTCGAAGAATGTGTAGAAGATGTGGGAGCCTACTCGCTAATTAGGCCAGGACAACAAGCACAAAAGCTACGAAGCTCGAAACAACATGAATCAATAGACTATGTTGGAACGACCGAAGAATCTTTAAGATTCGAAGGGAGTTAAAACGAGTCGGCCGGTAAGCCGGGTTCTGTCATGGGCAGTCATTCATCTGGGATGTTCGTCGCCGAACACCTCTAGCGGCCTACCCGGATCCGGTGCGGACCACACCATTGGACCCCTATTTGGCCTTGCTCCGGGTGGGGTTTGCCGTGCCGCCGCGTGTTACCACCGGCGCGGTGCGCTCTTACCGCACCGTTTCACCCTTGCCGCCCACCGACTCACGCCGGTGGGGTTGGCGGTCTACTCTCTGCTGCACTTTCCGTGGGTTCACACCCCCCAGGCGTTACCTGGCACCCTGTCCTGCGGAGCCCGGACTTTCCTCTGCATGCGGAGTACCGCGCGCAGCGACTGCCTGGCCGACTCGCGCCGAGAGCATATCAGCGACTCGTCAGCTGCGTTCGGCTTTGACGGCCCGATCGTAGAGTTCATTTTTGGATCGACCCGTCGCGCGCGCTGCAATTCGAGCTGCCTGCGCCGGCGGCAACTCCGCACATAGCGCATCCATCAGAGCGTCGATCGCGGCATCGTCGACGGTACGGCGAGTCTCTGCGGGCCCGAGTATGCATACGAACTCGCCGTGTTCGAAGAAATCTTCGCCCCCCAAACGAGCCGTTAGCTCGGCGATCACCCCGCATTCCACGCGCTCGTGCAGCTTAGTGAGCTCCTTCGCCAACAAAATGGGTCGCGTGGGTCCGGCGATCTCCGCGGCATCCGCGAGCATGTCACGCATTCGACGCGCCGCTTCGAAGAAAATCACTGCGACCGACGAAGACGAGAGTTCCGCCAGACGTTTGCGACGGGCTGCCGAGCGTGATGGAAGAAAGCCCTCGAATAGAAACCGCTCGATCGGAATCGGCGAGACCGACAACACCGACGTCAGCGCACTCGGACCGGGGATCGGTACCACGTCGACGCCCAATTCGTTGGCGCGCCGCACCAACTCGAAACCGGGATCCGAGATCAGCGGAGTACCTGCATCGGAAATCACCGCGACATTGTGGCCTCGTTGGAGAAAAGAAATCAGCTGCTCGGTGCGCTCGCCCTCGTTGTGGTCGTGCATCGACAACAAACGCTCGGGGCGAGCGCCGATGTGCGCTAACAGCACTGCACTTCGTCTGGTATCCTCCGCAGCCACTATCCCTACCGATTTCAGGACATCGACGGCTCGCACCGTGATGTCGTCGAGGTTTCCAATCGGTGTTGCGACCATGAACAGAGTTCCGACCCGACTTTCCGACATGACGAAACCTACGCTCGCGTTGATGTGCTGCGGATTGCTCGCAATTCTGACGATGTCGGGGTGCGGGGTCACCCCGACCAACCGAGCTGCGCAGTCGAGCTCGTCCAAGACCGGCGAAGTCCAAGACCAATCGCGACGCACCGGTCGGTCCGCGACCGACGCGCGCATTGCTGCCGCGCAGTCTTACCGGGCCGCGGGCGATCGCACACGCGCATCGAGTACGCTCGATGCGATCGACCCAGCGCGACTCGATGCCGCGGATCAGTTCGCGTACTACGACTTGCGCGCGTCGTTGGCCGTCGACGCGCGCGACTATGCAGCGGCGACACGAGCGATCGCGCTGGCCACGCCGGCGACCGTCGCCGATCGCAATGCGCTCGCGCTGACGACTGCGGATCTGGCCGAAGGGGAACAGCGCTATGAAAGCGCTGCAATGGCGCTGATGAACTATTCGTACACCATTCGCGGTACCGACGACGCGCAGCTCGCGGGCGTCGTCGAGCGCACGTGGTCCGATATCAACCGCACACCGACCTATCGGATCAGCGAGTTGGCTGCCGCACCGGATCTAGGCGCCAACGTCGCGGCGTGGTGGCAGCTCGCGGATGCGCTGCAGCGCAGCTTCGATCTCGATGCCGAACGCACAGTGATCGTCGAATGGCGACGCAGCCATCGCGATCACCCTGCATCGCGTTGGCCACCGCGCGCACTCTCCGTCATCGAAAACGGCGGCGTTACGCCACCGACCCACATCGCGCTCCTGCTGCCGCTGTCGGGGCCATTGGCAAACGCGGGGCAAGCGCTCCGCGACGGCTTCATGGCAGCGTTCTACCACGCCGGATCGACCGGCGAGATACGCGTCTACGACACCAATGGCAGCCCCATCGCCGGCTTGTACGAGCAAGCGGTTGGCGACGGGGCGCAGCTGATCGTTGGCCCACTCGACAAGCAAAGCGTCGTCGACATCAATCTGTTGCCGGCGCGCCGCGTACCGGTCCTCGCGATGAACTATCTCCCGAACGGAGTGACGCCCGGCGCCGGTCTGTTCCAATTCGGCCTCGCGATCGAAGACGACGCGCGCGCAATCGCGCGACGCGTGTTCGACGACGGACTCGGTCGCGTTGCCGTCGTCGAGTCCGATCTCGATTGGTCGAACCGCGCGCTGGAGTCGTTCAAAGCGCAGTTCGTCGAACTCGGCGGCACCGTCGTAACAGTCGGTACGATTCGCGACGCGCGCGCGGTCACCGAGGTCGTCGGCAGCGCACTGCTCGTCGCCGCGAGCAACGAACGCATGGAAGCGCTGAGCAAGGTCATCGGTTCCAAGCCCGAGTTCACCGCTCGCCGCCGTTTGGATGTCGATGCTCTGATCGCGCTCACCGACCCAGCTCAGTCGCGCGCATTGAACCCCGCGATGGCGTTTCATTTCGCGAGCGACGTTCCGATCTACGCGACGGCGCAATCCGCCGGTACCTCCGCCGCGGATCTCGGCGACTTGAACGGCATCCGCCTCACAGCCTTGCCGTGGCAGATCTATGCGAGCCCGATTCGCACCGAAGCGGACGCCGCGTTCGGAGCGTCGCGATCGGCGTTGGCGTCGCTCTATGCGCTCGGTGTCGACGCGTATCGCTTGTGCAATCGCGCCGATCTTCTGCTGCCTGACGCTGCCGGAAGATTGCTCGGCGAAACAGGTCAGCTGCAAATTCGTGCACCGGGCATCGTCGTGCGCGATCCTGCTTGGGCAGTCGTTCAGCGTGGCGCGCTCGTGGCCCTCCCTACCGTGGCGCCGTAGCAGCCCCGGCACCGCGGAACTCGGCCAGCGGGCCGAGCGTGCGGCCGAACGCTACCTACAGCGTCGCGGCCTTCGCACGCTAACGCGGAACTATCGGACCCGCACAGGCGAGATCGATTTAGTGATGCTCGATGGAGACGAGATCGCATTCGTCGAAGTGCGATATCGAAGTCGCGATACCTTCGGTGCTGGCTCGGATACCGTCGATCATCGCAAACAACACAGACTCGTTCTGGCCGCTCGACACTTCCTGTCGCACAGTCATTCGAACAATTTGCCGTGTCGGTTTGACGTCGTATCCGTTGCGAAGACAAACTACCGCCTGCGCTTTGAATGGATACGAAACGCATTCGTCCCGTGATTCCGACACTCCGCTACCTCGCGCTCCTCTTCGTCTTCGCCCTTTCCCTATCGGCGTGTGCGCTGTTCTCCGGCAACGATCCGGGCGTACGCACGCCGGCGACGGTCTGGAGCGACGACATGATCGAGTACCGCACCGACAAAGCGATCAAGGACTCCGACCCGCGCTTCGAGTCGTCGCACATCGTCGTCGTCAGCCACAGCGGAATCGTGCTGCTCGTCGGCGAAGTCGAATCCGATGACTTGAAAACGAAGGCCGGCGACGTCGCGCAGAACGTCGAGAACGTTCGCAGCGTTCACAACGAGCTGACGATCGGCGGCCCGATCTCGCTGATCGCGCGCAGCAACGATTCGTGGCTGACCACGAAGGTCAAAACAAAGCTCGTCGCGCACGGCGCGATCGATTCGACTCGGATCGACGTCACCACCGAAAACGGCGTTGTTTACTTGATGGGGGCGATACCGCAGGAACAGGCGCGTTACGCCGTCGAAGTGACTCAGACCGTCTACGGCGTAGAGAAGATCGTCAAGGTTTTCGAATACACGGACTGAGCGCTCGCTCAACGCTCACTTGACTACGCGCAGGTGTCCGCCGGGGGTCGGCTCGCGCGGCGCCGGTTGTTCGTGGCTGCTACTCGGCTCGAACGCCATCCCCTCGCCGGTTTCCTTCGCGTAGACCGCGAGCACCGACCCAATCGGCGCGACGACACGATATGCGCGACCACCGAAACGTCCGTCGAACTCGAGACGGTCGTTGCCGATCGATAAATTGCGGATCGCCGTCGGCGACAGATTCAGAACGATGCGCCCGTTTTCGGCGCGATCCGGAGGTACTTCGACGCCCGCGTATGTCGTACTGACGATCACGTAAGGCGTGCAATGATTGTCGAGAATCCACTCGTGCATCGCACGCAACAAGTACGGGCGATGCGGAGTCACTCGCGCATTTCCAACTCGGCTTCGGTGAGGCTTTCACGGAACGACGGACGCTCGAACATCGACGTCATGTATTTTTGCATCGCCTTCGTCGAGCGCTCGGGCAACTTGATGTCGAGCACCTTCAAACGCCACAGGATCGGCGTAACGCAGCAATCCACCAACGTGAATTCGTCGCTCATGAAGAACGGCTTCTCGGCGAACACCGGCGAAACGTTGATGATGCTCTCGCGCAGCTCCGTGCGCGCACGCGTCAGCACCGTCTCGCGCCCCTTGCCAGCCATCAGCAGGTCGACGCGATGACTCCAATCCTTTTCGATCCGATGGATCAGCAGACGACTCTGCGCACGCGCGACCGGATATACCGGTAACAGCGGCGGGTGCGGGAAGCGTTCGTCGAGGTATTCCATGATGACGGCGGACTCGTACAGAACGAGATCCCGATCGAGTAACGTCGGCACGCTGTTGTACGGATTGATCTCGGCGAGATCCTCCGGCTTGTTGTCGGGGTCGACGTCGACGATATCGACCGTCACGCCTTTCTCTGCCAACACCATGCGAACGCGATGGCTGTAGTGGTCGCGCGGATCGGAAAAGAACGTCATCGAGGATCGTCTAGTCACAACGCTCATTGCAGCGCCTCATTGCCATAGTTGCGGAACGGCCGTCGAGCCGTTCGGTGTCGCGAGGATTCGCACAGGCGCGCGAACCGGTCGAACCGTTAGTGGACTTCCTTGTTGTACTCCCGGCCCAACAACGCCGTGAACACATACAGCACCACCAAGAACAACAAAACGTAGATACCGAGACGCTCGCGCTCGAAGCGCGCCGGCTCGGCTACGTAGTAGAGGAAATTGACGATGTCGTACACCGCCTGATCGAACTTTTCCGGAGTCAGCTTGCCGGTGCCTTGCACGACATCGATGAAGCCGCACTGTTCGTGGGTGATCGCGACACCCGGAGCCAGCGGGTCGCGCTCTTCGCCGCCGTTATCGGCGATCTTCGGCACTTGATGGCACGCTTCAACCGGTGTTCCTTGCAATTCGAGGAACGGGTCCGGCATCGCGACGTTCGGGAATACCTTGTTGTTCACGCCGAACGGGCGCGACGGATCGAGGTAGAACGTGCGCAAATAGTTGTACAGCCACTCACCGCCACGCAGCTTCGCGACCAATGTCAGGTCGGGCGGAGCAGCGCCGAACCAAGCCTTGGATTTCTCGGTCGGCATCGCGTTCGTCATCAGGCTGCCGATTTTCTGGTCGGCAAAGATCAGGTTCGCCGCGAAGATGTCGTGCGGCACTTCGAGGTCGTCGGCCGTGCGCTCGTAGCGTTGGAACTTCAGCGAATGGCAACCCATGCAGTAGTTCACGAACAACTGCGCGCCGCGTTGCAACGACGGCTTGTCCTGAATGTTCGGATGGAACGCATCCATCTTCCAATTCGAGCCTTCGGATGCAGCCGCCAATACCGGAGCAGCGAGCAGAATGTAAAACCAGATCGATCGTTTCATCGCATCGTCACCCGATCCGGTACCGGCTTCGTTCGTTCGACCCGCGTGTACCACGGCATCAGCACGAAATAGGAGAAGTACAAGATCGTGCAGACCTGCGCGAGTGCGGTCGCCCCCGGCGACGGCGGGATCGTGCCGAGGTAACCCAAGATGAAGAAGCTCACTACGAAGATCGCCAGCATCGTCTTCGAGATCGCGCCTTTGTAGCGGATCGACTTGACCGGACTACGATCGAGCCACGGCAAGCCCATCGGCAACGCGATCGCGCCCGCCATCACGACGAAGCCCCAGAACTTCGCGTCGAGGGTGAAGAGCGGATATGTCGCAGCGCGCAACATTGCGTAGTACGGCGTGTAGTACCACACCGGCGCGATGTGCTCTGGCGTCTTCAGCGGGTTTGCTTCATCGAAGTTCGGCCGCTCGATGAAGTAGCCGCCCATCTCCGGCAGATAGAAGACGATCGCGCAGAACACGAACAGAAACAGCACGATGCCGGGCAAGTCGTGACCGATCGTGTAGTACGGATGGAAGGGAATACCGTCGACCGGTATGCCCTCGGCATTTTTGTTTTTCTTGATCTCGATGCCGTCGGGGTTGTTCGAGCCGACGTGGTGCAGCGCGACGATGTGGACGAACACCAACATGATCAGCACGAGCGGCAGCGCGACGACGTGCAGCGCGAAGAAGCGGTTCAGCGTGATCTCGGAAATCAAAAAGTCGCCGCGGATCCACTCCATCAAGCCGCCGCCGATCACCGGAATGGCGCCGAACAACGACACGATGACCTGCGC
>DASRZO010000263.1:0-23722 GCA_035686405.1 Pseudomonadales bacterium
CGCATCGAACAAGTCGCCGTCCGGTACGAGACACATGCGCTGATCCCAAGGTCCGTACGTCGGCGCGAAGTCGCGTTCGACCGGATAGTCCGGGCCGAGCGTGCGCCGCACGGCGCCGACGATGAACGCTTTGACCCGTTCGGGATAGCGACGGCAAAAGGCGTAGAAGGCCATCCCGAAGAGCACGTTCTTCCAGCGCGTCGCCGCATATGCAAAACGCGCCGAGACCTTGCGCAGCGAATCGGCGAACCGATCCGTCGCAGGCGCCGAGACGATGTACGTCGGCGAGCGCTGCAGCATCGTCACGTGCTCCGCGTCTTTCGCCATCTCCGGCACCAGCGTCACCGCAGTGGCGCCGCTGCCGATGACGACCACGCGTTTGCCCGCGTAGTCGAGAGTCGGGTCCCAGTGTTGCGGATGCACCAGCGCGCCGCGAAACGAGTCGACGCCGGCGAACTCCGGCGTATAGCCGCGCTCGTAGTCGTAGTAGCCGCTGCACATGAACAGAAAATTGCAGCGATAGCGCACGACGGCGTCACCGCGCATCGCTTCGATCGTCCACTCGGAGGCATCGCTCGACCACTGCGCCCGCGTGACGCGCGTACCGAAGCGAATGCGTCGATCGATGCCGAACTCGCGCGCGGTATCGCGCACGTATTCGAGAATCGCCGGGCCGTCGGCGATCGCCTTCGGCGCGGTCCACGGTCGAAACGAAAAGCCGAGCGTGTACATGTCGGAGTCCGACCGCACGCCGGGATAGCGGAATAGATCCCAGGTGCCGCCGATCGCGTCGCGTCCCTCGAGAATCGCATAGCTCTTGCGCGGACATTCCGTCTGCAAGTGGTACGCGGCACCGATGCCGGAGATTCCGGCGCCTACGATCAACACGTCGAAGCGTTCGATCTGCATGTCGTCCGACCTGGCCATAGAAGCTGCGAAGGATACCCGAACGCCCGGCGTCGAACGCCGTGACCGGCCCACGAAATCCCGACAACCGCGTTCGTGCAGTCGGCATCGCGGCCCTCTACACTGCGCGCCGCCATGCCTGCCTCCGAACCCGACGGATCTTCGCCGCCGAACGCCGGCTCGATTTCGCTGCGTCGCGTCTATGTGTTGTTGTGCGGCAGCCTCGCGGCGCAGGCGCTCGGCCAAAGCGCGATGTTCGCCGTGTTGCCGAGCCTCGGCCGCGAGGTAGGGCTCAAGGAAATTCAGGTCGGCTCGATCATCGCGGCGTCGTCGATCGTGTTCTTCGTCGCGAGCCCGGTGTGGGGCCGATTGAGCGACCGCCTCGGCCGCCGCCGCGTATTCATCATCGGCCAATTCGGTTATGTCATCGGCGGCAGCTTGTTCGCGGCGAGCTTCGCCTGCGCGCTCGCCGGATTGCTGACCCCGCTGATCGCCTGGTTCGCAATGATCGCGGCGCGCATGACGCAGGCGACGCTGATGTCCGCCTCGGCGCCGGCGGCCGGCGCCTATATCGCCGACATCACGACGGCAAAGGACCGCGCGCGCGGGCTCGCGCGTATCGGCGCGGCCAACAACTTGGGATCGATCGCCGGCCCCGCCGTCGGCGGCGCTCTCGCGGCGCTGTCGCTGCTCGCACCATTCATTCTTGCGGTCGTATCGGTCGCGATCGCGGTGTTGCTGACGTTGCGATACTTGCCGACGGCACCGGTCGCGCGCGCTCACCGCGAGCGTGCGCACGTGGCGTTGACCGATCGCCGCGTCGTACGCTGGATCGTGCCCGGCATCGCGATGTTCATGGGCGCGGCGGTCGTACAGCAGACGCTGTCGTTCCGCATTCAAGACGCGCTGCATCTCGCGCCGTCGCATGCCGCCGCCGCGTTCGGCACGACAATGATGGCGTCCGCCGTCTCCGGACTGTTGGCGCAGACTGTGATCGTGCAGCGCGTCGCCTTGCCACCGATCGATTGGCTGTTGATCGGACTACCGTTGATCGCCCTCGCGCTGACGACCATGGCGTTGCTCGACGCGTTCAGCGCTTTCGTCGTCGCCAACGTGTTGATGGGCGCCGGGATGGGATTTGCCGGAGCGGGTTTCAGCGCCGGGGCTTCGCTCGCGGTGACCGCCGACGAGCAAGGCGCCGTCGCCGGAATTTCCGCTTCTTGCTCTGCCGCCGGCTGGATCGTCGGACCGCTGCTCGGTCCCGGCCTATACCAATTGTCGGCGCCGCTGCCGTTTCTCGTGTCGGCCGCGCTGATCGCCACGATTGCGGTCCGCATCGCAGCCACGCGGTCGACACAGCGCTAAGGGGACTCGCCGCGAATTCGCCTGTCGGAGCGACGTGGTAGATCGCGCCGGTTCGTTTGTACGAGGGTGGCGGTGCTTGCCTGGCGTTGCGCAGACCTTTTTTCGCCCCTCAACGTAGTTGTCAGAACTTGCAACCGCATCGGACGATCGAGCCCGACGCGATACTTCGGAATCGGAAAGCTCAACCGCGACTGCGTGCGCAAAATCGCACGGGCTCCGATCATCGCGAGGCCTCGACGAGCCGGCGTCCCGGTTCGTCCGAACCGAGGCCGGCGTGCACCTGACTTCCCGGCGGCCGGACCGCTTGTTATAAAGGCCGGCCTCGCCGTAGCGAGCCACTCGATCGAGACGGATCCATCGCAATGACGACAGCGCGCAGGTTGCTGAAGATTCCCGGCGTCTTTCCGATGACGCGAGGGCGGCTGAAAGATCCCGTGATCGCGTACGAGACATGGGGTCAGCAAAGCCGCGACCGGGACAACGCGGTGCTGATCTTCACGGGTCTGTCGCCGTCGGCTCATGTCGCCTCGTCACCCGAAGATCCCACTGCGGGTTGGTGGGAAGACATGGTCGGCCCCGACAAGCCGATCGACACCAACCGTTACTTCGTCATCTGCGTCAATTCGCTCGGCAGCTGCTTCGGCTCGACCGGGCCCGCGTCGATCAATCCGGATACGGGGCGTCCCTATCGATTGACGTTTCCGGTGCTGTGCGTCGAGGACATCGCGCGCGCCGGCGCCGAAGTGGTGCGCTCGCTCGGGATCGAGTCGCTCTATGCCACCGTCGGCGCATCGATGGGCGGCATGACGGCGCTCGCCTTCTGCATGCTGCATCCGCACTTGTCGCGCGGTCTGGTATCGATCTCGTCGGCCAGTCGCAGCTTGCCGTTCGCGATCGCATTGCGATCGTTGCAACGCGAGATCATCCGCAAAGACCCGGCGTGGAACGACGGCCATTACGCCGCCGGCGAAGGTCCGATCACCGGCATGCGGCTCGCGCGCAAGCTCGGGATGATCACTTATCGTTCGGCGGCGGAATGGGAAATGCGGTTCGGGCGCGAACGCGCGACGGATGAAGTTTCCAATCACGGCCCCTTCAGGATCGACTTCGAAATCGAGTCGTACCTCGATGCGCACGCCAACAAATTCATCGGAGCGTTCGACGCGAACTGCTATCTGTATCTGTCACGCGCGATGGATCTCTTCGACGCGGCGGACCACGGCGGATCGGTGGCCGGCGGCATGTCGCGCGTGCAGCTCGACCGCGCGCTGATCATCGGTGTCGAAAGCGATTTCTTGTTTCCGCCGCATCAACAACGCGAGCTCGCGGAGTGTCTGAAATCCATCGTACCGGACACCGAGTACCGCGCCTTGCCGTCGATCCAGGGTCACGACTCCTTCCTGGTCGACATGGACCGCTTCCGACCCGCGGTCGCGCCGTTCTTCTAGGCGCGCAGGATCCGTTCCTTCATCCGCGAGCGACCGACTCGCACCGGCGATTGAGATTCGGCGACGCTCGCCGAGGACGCGATCGTCACCACCCGACGAGGCGATCGACCGCGGCGATGAGCGTCGGCGCATCGATGAACCCGCCTGCGACCAACCGTCGCGCGCCGTCGAGTTCGAGCAATACGCTCGGCAACGCCGCAGTGCCATAGCTCTTCGCAAGAGCAAACCCATCGCGCACCCGCGTCATGGTCTGCGGCGATTGGACGGCCGCGTCGAAATCCTCGGCAGGCACCCCGGAGGCGACCGCCTCGTCGCGCTGCAAGTCGACGTCGGTGACGTCGCGCCCGTCGACGAAAAAGCGGTGCTGCAGACGCAACACGTAGTCGAACGGCGGACGGCCGAGTATGGCTCGCACCGCTTCCACCGCAACGCATGCACGCACGCTGTTGTAGACGAAGTCGCCGGCAGGCAAGCCGCGTCCGAACTGCACGTGGGTGACTTCGTTCACGCCGCGCCAAACGCTCGCGAGGCGGCTGCGCGCGAAATCGGTGATTGGATGGGTGCTGCCGATGTTGATGCCGCCGAGCAACACGTCGAAATCGAATCGGTCGGCCGCTTCGGTGCGCGCCCGCTCGACGTCGGCGGCCATACCCCAGCACCAGCTGCACATCGGGTCGGTGACGAAGACGATCTTAGGGCGCATCACGGCGTCGTCGATCTGCACGTCCCGACGCCTGCACGGTGACGGCGTCCGACGGCATCTTCAATCTGGAGTCGCGAACTCGCAGCGTCTACGCGTCGAGATCGTCTTCCTCGATCTCGTCGTCGTCGAGTTCGAGGTAATCCAAGTCGCTGCGCATTTTTCGATCTTCGATGCGCGACTCGATTGCGCGACGAATAACCAATGAACGGGCTGCGCGCTCACGCGGATCGAGCACGAGTCCTTCTTCCTCGCTGTCGCCCTCGCCCTCGAAATCATCGAGATCCTCGGATAGCGGCATGTCGTAATCGTCCTCGTCTTCTTCAGTCTCGCCGGCCATGTCCGTCACACATCGTTAACCATCGGAGGCGCTACGCTGTGTCGGGTGCAACGCAGGCGCCTTTTTATGCCGGTGATTTGGGGCTGTCAAGCCGCCGAATGATGCCGACGTGTAAAACGTCTAACGGTTTACTCGTGGCGCTCAACGCGTGATCGACGACAGATGTCCTTCACCGCGCAACGTAGTGAGGAAATCCGCTTCGTACGCCCGCTCGGGCGCTTCGCGCACCATCCGATCGAGCACGTGGGCGTCGTCGCCGACGAGAATGCGCCACCGATCGTTGCGCACGCCGTCGAGAATGATGTTCGCGGCTTGCGCTGCGGTCGTCGGCGCTTTGTCGCGAAAATCCGCTGCTTGTTGTTGGATCGCCGCCCGAATCTGATCGTCCGTCTCATTGCCGACCGGAAAGCCGCGCTCGACCATGCGCTTGCGAATGACCGCGATTTCGGCGGCGCTCATGTCTTTCGGTGCGGCGCGGCCGAGCACCTTGCCGGTGTTGATCGCAATCGACGTGCCGATGTGACCCGGCATGACGACGGCGACCTTCACATGCGGCGCGTTCAGCCGCAGATCGGTGACCAGCGCTTCGGAAAAGCCCTTCACCGCGAACTTCGCCGCGCTGTACGCCGTGTGCGCAATCTGCGGGCCGAGCGTCGCCCAAAAGCCGTTCACACTGCTGGTGTTGACGATGTAGCCCTCGGTACTGTTCACCAACAGCGGCATGAAGGCGCGGGCACAGTAGTAGACCCCGAACCAGCAGACACCGAACGTGCGCTCCCATTCGGAGCGCTCGTCGACGATGAAGCTGCCGCCGCCGCCGATGCCGGCGTTGTTGAAGAGCAGATTGATGTGATCGGTCGCGTGCGCTTCGACGACGGCGTCGCGAAAGGCGATGACTTGCTCCTCGTTGGAGACGTCACACCGGTGCGTGGTCACCTCGACCTTCGAGACTTGCGCGCACAGGCGCTGTGTCTCGCGCATGTTCTCCTCCGACACATCGCACATCGCGATGCGGCAGCCCTCGGCGCTGAGCGCCCGCGCGAGTTCGCGTCCCATTCCGGTGCCGCCGCCGGTGATGACGGCGAGTTTTCCGCTGAAATCTTTCATGGGTATCCTTGGTCGGTTGCTATGCGTGCTTGTTTTCTGCGGCCGCCATCGTAACGAAAATTCAGAGCTTGACGTGGGCCCATCGCCGCCGGCGCCAGATGCGCACGTAGATCAGTGATTGCAGCGCGCGAAAGCCGAACTGGTGCATGCACCACACACCGAGCAGGCCGCCGCCGAGAACGGGTCCGAACAACCACGCGCCCGGCAGCAGCCAACACCATTGCGTCACGAGATTGACCCACGTGACCCGGCGTACGTCGCCGGCGCCGTTCAGCATCGCCGCGAGCATGTAGCCGGCGCCGTTGACGACGATCATCGCGCCGAGAATGCGCATCGGCGTGCGCGCCGCATCGAGCGCCGCCGGCTCGTGCAACCAAATCGACAACAACGCATCCGGCACGAGCCAGAACGGCGCACCGAGTATCGCCATTGCGACCGCGCCGGCCCGCAACACGTCCCACGCCCACCGCGCGGCGTCTTCGACGTTCTCGCGACCGAGCGCCTGCCCGACCAGCGCGGCGCCCGCTGAGCCGAGCGCGAAGGCCGGCAGTCCGACGAGCCCGACCAGGTTGATCAGCACCGCGTACGCAGCGAGTTCGACCGTGCCGATCGATCCGACGATGCGGTACATCAGCGTCAGCGCGAGCGTATCGAACAACTGCTGCAATCCGCCCGGAATCGCCAGCCGCAGCACCGCGCTCATCTCGTCGCGCGTCGGCCGCGCGCGCAGAAAGCCGAACGCTCGCGCGTGGCGCAATGCGATCGACCAGTACAGCGCGCAGCCGATCACCGACGCGAGGGCCGTCGCGAGCCCCGCCCCCTCCGTGCCGAGCGCCGGCAAACCGAAGTGTCCGAAGATCAGCGCGTAGGCCAGCACTGCGTTGCTCGCGTGCATCGCGACCAGCGGCACGATGTACATCCGCGATCGGCCGATGCCGTTCCAAAATCCGTTGAACGCATAGACAGCGCCGATGAACAGCGACTGCGCGATCATCCAACGTAGATACGGCACGCCGGCAGCCACGACGTTAGGATCGTCGTTCAACAAGCCGAACAGCGTCGGCGTCGCCCACCACAACGCCGCTGCGCTCGTCGGCGCGATGCACACCAGCACGACCAGCGCGGCATTCAGCGTCGCGCCGGATTCACCGCCGCGGCCTTGACCCACCCGCCGCGAGACGAGCGCTTGCACAGCGATCGTCAGACCCTGGAAGAACCCGAGATAGATCCACGACGCGAAGCTGCCGAGACCGACGGCCGCGAGTTCGGTGCTGCCGAGCCAGCCGACCATCGCCGTATCGACCAACGACAGCAACGCCGACGAGCCCATGCCGCCGAGAATCGGCAGACCGATTCCGAAAATTCGACGTAGGCGCGAGCGTTCGTCGCCGTCAGGCATCGACCGCACCGCGCCCGGCGTCTCCGGACCACAGGCTATATAGATGTGGCAGCACGCACCGAACGAACGGACGCTGCGTCGCCTGATATCCGCTCGACCTCACTGCCCGGCCGGCGTCTCGCGGTGGCCGCGGAACTTCTCCTAGCAGCTCTCCGCGCGGCGCCTTCTGACGATCGCCTCGTGAGGTCATCAGCAGATGAAACGGTCAGTCGTCGTCACGCTTCACGAACACGTCGCTGTTCGTGATGAAGGTGTTCCAAACTTGCGTCGGTTTGGTCCGGGCCGAATCTTCGAATTGGCGGGCGAGCACCCATACCGTGTGCAACCGCTCGACGCCCGAGTCGCGCGCGTATCGGCCGGAGAAATTGGTGATCGACGCCAGGTTCGCGTGGCCGTCGTCGAAGCTCACCGCGAAGCTCGCGAGTTCGCCGTTCACGACTCCGTGCACGGCGTACGATACGTCCTGCGCGGCGCGGCCTTTCTTCGAAATGAAACGACCGACGATGCGCCCCTCGACTTGCTCGTCGATGGACAGCACGGAACCGTTCTGATTGACCCAGCGACCGCGGTAGTCGACCTCACGAACCAGACCGGCGTCGTTCACACGTGCCTCACCGGAAACGTGCACCGCTCACGCGATGCCGGAAGTAGAAGAAGAACGGGGACTTGGTGGAGCCAGACGGGATCGAACCGTCGACCTCTTGCATGCCATGCAAGCGCTCTCCCAGCTGAGCTATGGCCCCGAAAAAGTGGCCCGAAAACGCGAAGGCCCGCGATCTTAGGCGGCGTCCGGAGGGGTGTCAACCAACGCTCGGTAGTCCTTCTCCCACTGCTTCGTTTGCTTCTTCGACAGGCCGCCGAGCACATCGATCGCATTGCGAATGCGCGTGCGCGTCAGGTCCGCGCCGAGCACGATCATCGAGTCGTACAGCGGCAACGACACCGTCTGACCCGAGATCGCGACGAACAACGGGAACAGGAAATCGCGAATCTTGAACTGCATCGTCTCGGCGAGTCGCGAGATTCCCGCGTGCAGCGTTTCGCGTTGCCAATCGCGCACCTCGTCGAGCCACCAGAGCGTGAATTGCAGGATGCGTTTGACGTCGTCTGCGCCGACGTCTTTGTGCGCGAAATCCGCCGGCGCGAGCGGCCGGCGCTCTCCGATCAAATAGCCGGCGAGCGGCACGAGGTCGATCAGTCGCTCGGTCCGCTCTTGCACCAACGGCACGAGCTGTTCGAGTTGGTCGTCGCGAAACGCCCAATCGCGCACGCGATCGAGGAATTCGTGCGCCGACAATCGCCGGATGTATTGCCCGTTCAACCAATCGAGCTTCTTCAGATCGAACACGGGTCCGCCGAGTGAAATGCGCTGCAGATCGAACGACTCGATCATCTCGTCGCGGCCGAACATCTCGCGTTCGTCCGGCATCGACCAACCCATGCGGCCGAGATAGTTGATCAGCGCTTCCGGCAAATATCCGGAGCGTCGGTAGTAGTTGATGCTCGTCGGGTTGCGGCGCTTCGACAGCTTGCTGCGATCGGGATTGCGCAGCAGCGGCAAGTGGCAGAACACCGGCGGTTGCCAACCGAAGTAGCGATACAGCAGCACGTGCTTCGGTACCGAGTTGATCCACTCTTCGCCGCGCAGAATGTGCGTGATACGCATCAGGTGATCGTCGACGACGACTGCCATGTGATACGTCGGGAATCCATCCGCTTTCATCAACACCTGCATGTCGATTTGCGAGTACGGAATCTCGATGTCGCCGCGCAGCACGTCGTTGAAGCGACTGACGCCTTCGGTCGGCACTTTCATCCGCACGACGTGCGGCTCGCCCGACGCGATGCGCGCGCGCACCTCGGCCGGGTCGAGCGACAGACAGCGGCCGTCGTAGCCCGTCGTTTCGCCGCGCGCCGCCTGCAGCGCGCGCAGTTCGTCGAGCCGCGCCGGCGTGCAGAAGCAATGGAACGCGGCGCCTTGCGCGAGCAGACGATCTGCGTATTCGCGGTAGATCTCTTTGCGTTCGCTCTGGCGGTACGGACCGCAATCGCCGCCGACGTCCGGACCTTCGTCCCAGTCGAGACCGAGCCAGCGCAACGCTTCGAGAATGGCGCGCTCCGAGGCGCGCGTGCTGCGAACGAAATCGGTGTCTTCGATGCGCAGGATGAACTTGCCGCGCTGACTGCGCGCGAACACCTGATTCATCAAAGCGATGTACGCAGTGCCGACATGAGGATCTCCGGTCGGCGACGGCGCGATCCGAACGCGCACGGTCATGCGAGCTGTCCGCGAAAATCAAAGGCGGCGGATTATACAGGCGAATCGCCGCGCGAAGCCCTCACGACCGCACGCCCCTCACCGCAGTGCTCATCGAGCGCGCATGGGCACGCCCGGACGGAAATCGCGAAACGGGGCGAGTGCCGAGATCGGTCGCAACGATCAATACCAGAACGACATGAACGCGCGGACGATCGTGGAGTCCATCTTGTACAACGGCTCGTCGCCGGGCGCGCCGGCCTTCAGCACGTCGCGAAAGTCGTCGTACTTGAACATCACGTAGTCCGCGATGAAGCTGATCTCACCGCGCTTGAAGAACGGCGCGAACTCGGTTCCGAACGCGTACGTCAAGCCGAGGCCGACCGTGTTCGACGAGAACGGCGAGTCTTCCTTGTCGCGGTTGAGGAAGTTCTGCGAATTCGCGCGCGGATACAGGTCGCTGTAGAAGTCGGCCGCACCTTGCGTGTAATAGCGATAGCTCATGTCGAGCGTGAAGCCGTGCGGCAGCGGCTGCACGAAGCCCGCCTCGATGTTCCAGGCGTGCACGCCCCACGTGTCTTCGTACCAGCGGTACTCGAGACGGGCCGATGCTCGCCAAGGTAGGTAGTAGATCGTGCGCAACGCCCACGCGCTCGACGTCTTCGTACTCGGATCCACTTCCGCCTCGTAGCTGTAGCCTTTCGGCGACGACGGGTCGAGATAGCGTACCGTGCGATACGGGTCGTGCAGATATCCGTCGTCGCTGATGCCTTCGTAGCCGAAGTTCACCACCATGTTCGGCGTGATGATCTGCGAGAGGTCGACGCGCCAATCCTGACGATGCGAGTGTTCTTCGAACGTCGAATCATTGTGTTTCATGATGTCGTTCCAGCCGCGCGCATACGAAATCGACAGCGTGGTCAGATCACCGAAGAAATCCTGGCTGACGCCGATTCGCGCGGTGTTCGCGGTGTAGTCGGGCTCCGTGCTGTAGATGTACGCGAGGCCGATGAGCGTCTTACCGGTCAGGAAGTCGACGCCGCCGCTGTATTCGCGGCGCGTTTCCTTGTACGGGCTCGCCGTCGCGACGACGTCGATCGACGCACTGCTGATCATGTCTTCGTAGTAGTTCGCCCATACCGAAACGCGATCGTCGAAGCCTTTGCGGACGAGGATCGAGGGGCCTTCCACCTTCAAGCCGCCGCCGTCGTAGCCGTGATACATCACGTCCATGCGGTCCTCCGGCAGGATCGCCGCATGCACGACGCACGGCAGCAGCGCGAACAGCGCTGCGTAGCGCAGGCGCTTAGCTGCAGCCACAGCCGCCACCCGCTCCGCCCTCTGCGCCGCGCGCACCGGTGCGCGCTTCGTACACGTGGTCCATGTACGTCGCGGCGACGGGATCGCGGTCGAAGCTCATGATCGGATCGGCCAGGTTGTTCCGTTCGTACGGGCTGACCCACGGCTTGATCGAAGTACAACCGCCCGCGGCACAGACGATCGCCAACAGAAATACGATGTTGCGAATCATGATCGCCTCCTCCTAGAAGAAGATGGTCAAGCCACCGGTGAGTTCGATGTTGTTGTACGTCTCGTTGCTGCCGAGCAGATCGGACTGAAAGACGTAATCGCGCACGTCGACACGCAGCGCGAGCCAATCCGTCGCGGCCAAGCGGTAGCCGAAACCACCGCTGATGGTGAAGCGCTGATCGCCGGCGAAATCCGAACTGCCGGCGCCGGCGAGCACGTACAGGCCGCCGCGAAACGCGTATTTGCGTCCGATGAAGGACTCGCCCGGCAGAATGTTGTAGGCGAAGCCGAGGTTGTAGTAGCTGAAGTTGCGGTCGTCGTTGCTCAACAACTGCACGTTACCCGACAGCTTTTCGAAGCTCGTCTCGCCGAGCTTGCTGCGTCCGTACACGCCTTCGATGAAGAAGTCTTCGGTGATGTGGTACGCGCCGCGCACGCCGTACACCGCGTTCGAGCCGAAGTTGTCGACGTCGAGTACGCCGCTGTATGCGCCGATCTCGAAGTCTTCGGTGTCGATCTCGTCGACCTTCACGTCGCGACGCTCTGGTTCGCGCACGACCAACGGTTCGAGTTCGAGATCCTTCGGATCTGCCGCATGCACATCCGGTGCTTGCAACAGCGCCGCGAGTGTCCCTACAAGAAGAAGCTGAATCCTGCTATCCATTCGTCGATCTCTTCGTTCTCATTCCGAGTCGTGAACACTGTGTGGCGCTGGTATTGCGCCCGAAAAACAAATCGCTTGCTCAAATACACGTCCGCCCCGATACCGGCGTGAGCGACCTCGTTCGTTTCGTCGTGCGACTGAACGATGGTGGTTTGCGGATTCACTTGCAGAATGCCGGTGCCGATTTCGAAGAACGGCGATACGCGCCATTCCGGCCACGGCGTCATCACGATGCTGACGGTGCCCATGTAGCCGTCGGAATAGTCGCCGAGCACTTGCGAGGCAACGAAATCGGCGGAGATGTTCGGCGTGAACGCAAACGAAAGATCGGCGCTCAAGATGCGCGCGCCGTCGAAGTCGCCCGCGCCGAAACCGAACGTCCAGCGCCGTTTGCCGAACTCACTGACGCCGTACGTCGGAAACTCGATCGCTTGGCCGTCGAGATCGAGTGTGCTCGTCATCTGCTCGACGTTGACCCAACCTTCCTTGCCGCGCGGCGTACGGACTTTGTACCAATCCGTCTGCTGCTTCAGGATCGTGATGCGATCGCCCTGCGCGGCGACGTAGAAGATCGGATAGCCGCGCCCGGGACCCGTGCGCAAATCGATGTACGGGTCCGACACGACGACTTCGGGCTGGTACTTCGCGAACCATTCCGCGAACACGGGGGCGCTCGTCAGCAGCGCCACGAACATCAGCGCCGTTCTGATCAGCGTTGCCGTCATCCCTTTCCGGCCGGTCACTATCCTTGTCCCTCTACGCGATTGTTAGAAGGCGAACTTCTCGCCGATCAAGTGTGTGATCAGGCCGGAGGCGCCGCAAACGGGTTGTTGAAATACTGTGCGCCAATGTCCAGCCATTCCGAGATGAGCTTCAACTCGGCGGGCTTCAGCCAACCGGCGTGCGTTCCACCCGGCGCAAAACGGGAGAAGAAACGCGGGCTCGCATTCGCGCCTGCAGGCGACAGCGGCGGCGACGTCGAGACGGTCACGAGCACCGGAATCGGATTGCCCATGCTGTCGAGAATCGGGTTGCCGTTGGCATCGGTCTGGAACAGCGGGTTGCCGTTCGCGTCCGTCGCTTGCACCAGCGTGTCTACCAGCACGCCGTTCTGTAGTTCCTGCTGGTTGTCGGGGAACAACAGCTCGCGATAGCTCTTGAACTGCTTCGGCTCTTGATCGGACGGACCGTCCGTCAAGTCGAGTTGCGCGGCCGGAACCTGCGCCATTGCAGCGGCGTCAGTCGGCGCGTGGCAATTCGTACAGGTCACGTCGGTCACCATGTCGGGGGCCAGACGCGGTGCGCCCCAGATCGGGTGAATGTTGGTTTCGTAGTTGACGACGATGCGGCAGCTCGCGACCCAACCCGTCACGCAGCCCGGATCGACCGGCGGCGTCGTCGTCAGCGCGGAGTAGTTGTATGCGAAGCTCGCGTCCTTCGCGCGCACGTTGGGATCGGTCCAGACGTCGTCGTACTTGATGTCGACGCTCGGCTTCGGCACGCCGTGCAGACGCGTATACGTCTGTGCCATCGTCTCGCCGGCATTCGCGAACAGCGTCGGATCGGTGTTCGGGAACGGCGAGCCATCCGCCGGTGCACCGGGATTCGCCGACGGCGCTTGGGCGTCCGGGCGGCCGTGCGGCAATTCGCTCTGACGCGTGTGGCAGCCGTTGCACTCGACGACCTCGCCGGCGCGCAGCGTCATCCAGTTCTGATGCGTCTGACCGATGCGCCGGCCGTTGACGTCGAGAATTTCAACGCCGAACGCAATGTTCGCCGGCACTTTCATCTTCACCGAACCGTCCGGCTCGATCGGGGCGTAGCCGATGATCTCGCGCATGAAGTTGCTCACGCCGAACGCGGAGTTGTCGAATTTGAGGACGTCGCGGCTCGGCAGCGACACGGCTTTCACGACACGCAGGAAGCGCGCGGGCCGCTGTGCAGCAGTCGTGAGCGCCGGGTCGCGCAGCGTCGTAATCGACGCAGTCGCGGTGCCGTCGATGTCGTACACGCTGTGAATGTCGATCTCGCCGACGCTGTCGGAAACGAGATCCGGATCGAGGTCGAGCCCAGCGACTTTGTCGAGGCGCACCGCCGGCGGCGTTCTGTCCTCGAGCACGGTCGCGTCCGTGTACGCGAATCCTTCCTGTGGAGTGACCAGCGGCTGTTGCGTACCGCCGCTGACGTCGAACATCCACACACCGTACAGCGGCGGCGCTTCCTGAATGTTCGGCATCGCGAGCAACTGGGGCGTGCAGGGCACGATCGTCGGGTTTTGCGGGTTGCTCTGTGGATCCAGCAACCGGCATTGGCTCCACGTCACGAGCAACCGATACGAGCCGTCGTACAACGGCGTCACGCTGGCGAAACGGCCGCGCGGCGACGGCGCGGTCAAATCGATCGTGCCCGGTACCAGCATCTCCTGAGCATCCGCCGTCAGACCTTGGTTCGAATACGTCGGTACGTCGTGCTCGACGTAGTTCGCCGTATCGACCGCGACCAACGCCGCACCGAGGTGAACCTCCGGCGTCGACGGCCGCATCGACACCAGCGTGCGCCCGTCGGGCAACTCCTGCGGTTTGACGAATTGGATCTGCTCGCCGTTCGGCCCTGTGTCGTGGCTGTTCATCCCGTACAGGTACTGCTGTTCCGTGCCGTCCGGATTCATGGTGTACAGGTTGAACGCGTCCTGCCCGGCGGCGTTGTCCCAACGCGCGTACACCACCCGCCCGTCGGTCAATACCGACGGATCCATGTCGTGGCTCTGGTTGAACGAGATCTGATGGATGTTCGAGCCGTCCGCGTTCATCACGTGCAACGCCAACGCATCTTCTCGCCGCGTCTCGACCTGCGCGGCGAATTGCGGTTTGCCCTCGTCGAGCAACACCGCTTTCGCATCGCGTTGACGCGTCGACGCGAACACGATTCGGCCGTCCGGCAGGAAATGCGGCGAGACGTCTTGGCCTTGCTCGGCGGTGATGTCGGAAGAGATCACTCGGTGCAGCGTTTGCGTCTGCGCGTCGTACAGCCAGATGTTCCACGTGGGCTGCTGATCCGGATCCGCGTTCGGAATCTCCGGGGCGCGCATCGCGAAGAGGAGCTGCTTGCCGTCGTACGAAGGCGACAGGTCTTTAACGTCGTATTGCGGCGGGTTGCCCATGGCGTCGTTCGGAAAGACTCCGGCTGTAATGCTGCGCTCCGGCGCGCTCGCCGAGGCGCGATCGCGAATGAAGAGCTCCGCACCCGGATGGAACGCGATCGGATCGCGCACGTCTTCCGTTTCGAGCATGCCCTGGTCGTCGCGAATCAGCGGCCGCTTCACGTAGGCGACGGGGAAGTCTTGTACGGCCGGGTCCGGATTCTGGCTGCCGCCGAGAATGGTGCCGGAGCCTCCGCCACCGCCGCAGCCGCCCAACAGGCCCACGCTGGCGCACAGGGCGAGCGCAGCGCACGTCCGTTGCCAGCCTTGAATCCACACCATGGGTCGACCTCGCGCTACCGTCGTCCCGGCGATTCTTCCACACCGCAAATCGCCGAAAAGTGATCTGCGCCACACGCAGAGTCGCGCCCCAGGCGATTCGTCAGTAACAACTCCTAACAAGTTGTTCGAGGTTTAGAAACGCAGTGGCGGAAACGTGGCCCCCATCACAGCGCCAGGATTTGGAATCTCCGACAGTAGCGCCGCGGCTAATCCAGACCTTGCCGGGACTGGGGGCGCCTCATGCTCATCAAAGGATGGATGACAGGTAGCAAAAGAAGTGCTCGAGCGACGCGGACTGCGCGCGCGAGCGATCCGATGAACAGGAGTGTGTCTTCATGGTCCAGGTGCTGCACACAACACCGGAACGGCGCTGGTCGAAACGTGCGCTATTCCTCGTCCTGACCCTGATCACCGTGTTCGGTTCGCTTAGCTCGCGCGCCGACGAGCGCGATCAGGCGAAGCGAATTCACGACCGGATCGCCGGCGTACCGCCCGATGCCGCGACGCTGACGAACATGGCGAGCCTGATCGCCGGCGGCAATCCGCTCAACGCCGCACTGGTCGCGACCGACAACGCGAACTTCTACAACGTCACGCTGAAGAACTTCGCCGCGCCGTGGACGAACCGCGCCCAGAACGTGTTCGTTCCGCTCAATGACTACACGGCGACGGTGATCGGCATCGTTCGCGACGACGTGGATTTCCGCAATATTCTGTTCGGCGACATCATCTACGTCGGCGTCGGCAGCGGCATTCCGGCGTACTCGAACTCGAACAATGCCAACTACGCGGCGCTCGAAGCGCAGGCGGTCGACCTTTCGGATTCGAGCAAACTCGTACAGCGCACGCAAAGCAGCGTGACCGGCATTCCTGCGAACGCGACGGCCGGAGTGCTGACGACGCGCGCGGCATCGCAAGCGTTCTTCATCAACGGCACGAACCGGGCGATGTTCCGTTTCACGATGCTGAACCACATGTGTCACGACATGGAAACCGTGCTCGAGACCACGCGCGCGCCCGACAGAATCCGTCAGGACGTTTCGCGCAGCCCCGGCGGTGACGCGCGGGTGTTTTTGAACAACTGCATCGGTTGCCACTCGGGTATGGACCCGATGGCGCAAGCGTTCGCGTACTACAACTTCCAGTACGACAAAGTGAACGACCCGACCGGCGACGCCGGATCGCTGCAGTACAACGACGTCGGCGCCGTCGATCCGGTGACGATGACGCGCGTCGTCGCGAAGTATTTCAACAACAACACGACGTTCCCGTATGGGTTCGTCACTCCGAACGATCATTGGGACAACTACTGGCGCAACGGGCCGAACGCAGTGCTCGGTTGGGACAGCTCGTTGCCCGGCTCCGGCGACGGCGCGAAGTCACTTGGCCAAGAGCTCGCGAACAGCCAGACCTTCGCCGAATGCCAAGTCGAGAAGGTCTTCAAGAACGTTTGCTTGCGCGATCCGCAAGACGCGGCAGACCGCAGCCAAGTCGCCACGATGGTCAGCAACTTCCAGTCGGACAACTACAACCTGCGAAGGGTCTTCGCCGAGTCCGCTGTGTATTGCAGCACCAACTGAGCGGAGCACGACAAATGAACACGACGAACATGTTTTCCGCCGCGCGCCGCCTCGCGTTCGCGACATGCCTCGCGGCGTCGACGTTGCTCGTTGCCGGTTGCGGCAGCGGCAGCGGCGCCTCGACCGTGCAGAATCCGGTCACGACGCCGCCGACGGTCAGCAACTACAGCGGTCCTGCACCGCAGACCGCCGACGTCCAACGTTTCAAGATCAACGTCTGGGACAACCTCGTTCCGAACAACCGTTGCGGTACCTGCCACAACCCGTCGCAGACGCCGCGCTTCGTTCGCAACGACGACATCAACCTCGCGTACGACGCCGCGAACAGCGTCGTCAACTTGGCGGACCCTGCAAATTCGCGGATGGTTCTCAAGGTGCGCGGCGGCCACAACTGTTGGCTGACGAGCAACGACGCGTGCGGCGACATCATCCAGTCGTACATCACCGCGTGGGCCGGCGGTTCGGTCGCCGGCGCGGGCAAGCAGATCGCGTTCGTTGCACCGACGCTACGCGATCCGGGCGCGAGCAAGAACTTCCCAACCGACCCTTCGCTCTTCAAAGCGAACGTCTACGACCCGTACCTGCACCAATACTGCGTCGGTTGCCACAAGGAGGACGCAGCGGTTCCGCAATCGCCGTTCTTCGCGAGTGACGACATCGACGTCGCCTATGCAGCTGCGCAGAAGAAGATCGACCTCGACAACCCGGCCAACTCGCGCTTCGTGGTTCGCCTCGGAACGGAGTTCCACAACTGCTGGGCGGAGACGCCGCCGACGGTCAACTGCGCGCAAGACGCCGCGCTGATGCAAGCGGGCATCACTGCGATGGCGAACGCCATCGCGCCGACCGTCGTCGATCCGAGCCTCGTCACCAGCAAGGCGCTGCGGCTGACGGACGGCATCGTCGCGTCCGACGGCGGACGCCAAGAGGCGAACGTCATCGCCAAGTACGAGTTCAAGACCGGCACCGGCAACACGGTATTCGACACGAGCGGCGTCGAGCCGGCACTGAACTTGACGCTGTCCGGCACGTACAACTGGGTCGGCGGCTGGGGCGTCGCGTTCGCTGGCGGCAAAGCGCAGGGTTCGACGACCGCCAGCAAAAAGCTCTACGACCTGATCAATTCGACCGGCGAATACTCGATCGAGGCGTGGGTCGCACCGGCAAACGTCACGCAGGACGGCCCGTCGCGCATCATCACGTACTCGGGCGGTTCGATGAGCCGCAACTTCATGCTCGGGCAGACGCTGTACCAGTACGACTTCCTGAACCGTACGGCAAACACCGACCAGCAAGGCGCGCCGGCGCTGTCGACCGCGGCTGCAGACCAAGATCTGCAAGCCACGCTGCAACACGTCGTCGCGACATACGATCCGACGAACGGCCGGCAAATCTACGTCAACGGCAAATTCACCGGCGACGTCGATCCCGTTCCGGGCGGCGTGATGACGCCATGGGACAACACGTTCGCGTTCGCAATCGGCAGTGAGGTCGACAACACGAACAAGTGGGCCGGTACCGTGCGCTTGCTCGAGATCCACAACCGCGCGCTGACGGCGGCGCAGGTCAAGCAGAACTACGATGTCGGCGTCGGCGAGAACTACTACATGTTGTTCAACGTCAGCGCATACGTCGGCCAACCTGACGCGTACATCGTGTTCCAGGTCAGCCAGTTCGATTCGTACAGCTACCTGTTCCGCCAGCCGTTCTTCATGCTGCTCGACAGCACGGCGACGCCCGGAACGATTCCTGTGAAGGGCATTCGCATCGGCATCAACGGCCGCGAAGCGCCGGTCGGTCAAGCATTCAAGAACATCGATACGACGATCACCGATACGGTGTACGCAGCTCAAGGCGGTCGTCAGGAGCTGGCGTCGATCGGCGGCGTCGTCGCGCTCGAGCGCGGACCCGACGCAGACGAGTTCTTCCTGACGTTCGAGCAACTAGGCACGGCTACGCACGTCGTCGTCGAACCGACCCCGCCGACGCCGCCGCCGCCGGCCGACGTACCGCGCGACGCCGGCTACGGCATTCGCAACTTCGCGGCGGTGAACGCGACGATGTCGACCGTCACCGGCGTACCGACGACGCAAACGGACGTACTTGCGACCTACAACGAGGTGTTCCAGGCGCTGCCGGTCGACACCGGAATCGAAGGATTCCTGTCGTCGCAGCAAATGGGCATCACGCAACTCGCGATCTCGTACTGCAGCGCGTTGGTCGACGGAAAAGGTTCGGTTCCGGTCGCGACGTACTTCCCCGGCTTCGATTTCACCGCCCCGGTGTCGAGCGCATTCAACTCGGCGGCGAAGAAGAGCCAGGTGACCGATCCGCTGTACGCCCGCATCGTCGGCACGAACATCAGCACGCAGCCCGATCCGACGGCGACGAAGACCGAGGTCGGCAACCTGATCGACTCGCTCGCCTCGTGCAGCGGCGCCAAGTGCGCCGACACGCACGGCGTCGTGAAGGCGGCGTGCGCGTCGATGCTCGGCAGCGCAGCGATGTTGGTCCAGTAACGAGCGGATGCAATAACGAGGTTTCATCATGGCACGACGTAAAAACACTCGACGTTACGACGATCCGCTCAAGCATCCGGATCATCCGCGGCCGCGCACGCGCCGGCAGTTCCTGTCGCAGGGCTTCATCACCGGCGCGGGCATTCTGCTCGGCGGATCCACCATGTTGCTGCCGGGCAGCAAAGCTCGCGCGGCGACGCTCGATCCCGCCCTCGCGACCTTGGTTGCGCAGTGCGGCATCGCGACGGCCGGCGCCGGCAAGATTCCGTTCATCTGCTTCGACCTCGCCGGCGGCGGCAACACCGCCGGATCGAACGTGCTGATCGGTCAGCAGGGCGGCCAGCAAGATTTCCTGTCGACGGACGGGTATTCGACGCAAGGTCTGCCGGCGGGCATGGTGCCGTCGATCGCGAACGTGACGACGGGCAGCCACGATTTCGTCAATACCGAATTCGGTCTCGCGTTCCACTCCGACAGCGCGTATCTGCGCGGCATGATGACCAAGGTCGTCGACCCCGGTATTCGCGCGAAGATCAACGGCGCGGTCATTCCGGCACGTTCGGACAACGATACCGGCAACAACCCGCACAACCCGATGTACGGCATCGCCAAGGCCGGCGCGAACGGCTCGTTGCTGACGCTGATCGGATCGGAGAACTCGGACTCGGGCGGCAACTCGATGTCGCCTGCCATGCTGATGGATCCGACGTTGCGCCCGACGAAGGTGAACCAGCCGAGCGACGTCACCGGGCTCGTCGACGTCGGCGATCTAACGAGCGTACTGAGTCAGCAGGACGCGGTCGCGGTGATGGAGTCGATCTATCGCATCAGCGACGCGAAGATGACGGCCATGGGGCCGATGGGCGGCGACCCGGTCGTGCACGCCGATGCCGTGATCAAGGACCTCGTACGGTGCGGCTACCTGAAGAGCGCGGATCTCGCGGCGCGCTTCGGCGATCCGACGACGCTGAACCCCGCGGGCGACCCGCAAATCGTGGGTCCGACCGGAATCTTTTCGGCGGCCGAATTCGCGAGCAACAGCGAATTCCAGAAGACCGCGTCTGTGATGAAGATGGTGATCAACGGTTTCGCCGGCGCCGGCACGATCGAGATGGGCGGCTACGACTATCACGGCGGCAAGCGCGCGGAAGGCGAAGTCAAAGATTTCCGCGCCGGCGTGTGCATGGGCGCGTGCCTGCAATACGCGGCCACGGTCGGCGTGCCGCTGATGATGTACGTGTTCTCCGACGGCTCGCTGTCGAGCAACGGCGCGATCGACAACTCGGTCGACGGCCGCGGCAAAGGCGAATGGACGAGCGACAACTCGCAGACTGCGGCTACTTGGTTCCTGGTGTACAACCCGTCCGGCCGCGCAAAACTGATCGGCGGCACGGTGCAAGAGCAGGCGCGGCATCAGCAGATCGGCTACATGCGCCCCGACGGTTCGGTCGAGACGGCATCGTCGCCGGCCGCCAACGCGGTGAACCTGTTGGCGTACACGTCGATCCTGAACTACATGGCCCTGCACGGCGAACAGGGCAACTTCCCGACCCTGTTCCCCGGCGCGGGTCTACCCGTCGGCTTGCTCGACTCGTTGACGGCGTTCGAGCCGATCTGCAACGGCGTGATCACGAGCCCGGCGTGATGCGGCGGTGCGGGCGACGCTCGATGCGTCGCCTGCACGTAGCGGCGCACGTCCGCCGAGCGGCGTACTCGCCGATTGCGGCGTATTCCTGCGCAGCGACGCACGTCCGCGCAGTGACGTAAGTAGTATCGTTGGCACCGACGCCGACCTCGGCCGACAAGGACGTCGGATGAATTCGAACAGCTCCGCAACGCTCGACGATCTGCTCGCGTGTCCTCGCTGCGACAAGGCCTTGGTGCGCGGCGAATCGCTGCGTTGTACACCGTGCGATGTGAACTTCCCCGACGTCGGCGGTGTGCCGTGGCTGTTCGCCGAGCCGACGGCAGCGCTCGCGGAGTGGCGCAACCGCCTCGGCCGCACGCTGCGTGAACTCGAAGCGGACGCCGCGCAAACGGCGAATGCCGCGAAGAGTGCCGGACTCCACGCGCTCACGCGCGAACGGTTGACGCGCCTCGCGAACGCGCAAGCGCGGCACGTGGTCGAGATCTCCGAGTTGATGACTCCACTCGGGGTCGACACGTCGGCACCGCTGGCGACGCACCTTGCGCTGCGCACGCGGGTCGCACCGACACAGGGCCTGACGACGTACTACGCGAACCTGCATCGCGATTGGTGTTGGGGCGAGGCCGAGAACGAAGCGTCGTACGCGCTCGTCGCCGCCGCCCTGCCGCCACTCACCGGCAAACGCATCGTGGTGCTCGGATCCGGCGGCGGACGCCTCGCGTACGATCTGCACACGTGCCTAGCGCCGACGGCTACCTTGGCGCTCGACGTCAATCCGCTGCTGACGCTCGCGACTCAACGGATCGTTCATGGTGCGCACCTTTCGCTGCACGAGTTTCCGCTTGCACCGCGCACACTTCATGACGTCGCGATCGAACGCGACTTGGCCGCCCCGACGCCGGTCGACGCGCATTTTCACTGCATCGTCGCCGACGGGCTGCGTGCGCCGCTCGCGAGCGAAGCCTTCGACGCGGTCGTCACACCGTGGTTCGTCGACATCGTCGACGAAGACTTCGCCGTGCTCGCGCGCCGCATCAACCGCCTGTTGCGACAAGGCGGCGTGTGGGTGACGTTCGGATCGCTGCGGTTTGCCGCTGCAGACCCCATCCGGTGCTACTCGCCGGACGAAATCGTCGCGCTCGTCGCCGACGCCGGCTTCGAAGCCGCAGCACCGAGCGATACCGAAATCCCGTACATGTGTTCACCGGCAAGCCGCCACGGTCGGCGCGAGCGCGTCGTGACGTTGGCGGCGCGCAAGACGAAACGGATCGCCGCACCCGACCGCCACGTCGCGTTGCCGGACTGGCTCGTGCAGGCGAACAGGCCGGTCCCCTTGCTCGACGCCTTCCGTCTGCAGGCGACGACCACCCAGGTCTACGCGTTCATCATGTCGCTGATCGACGGCCGCCGGTCCGTGAAGGACATGGCCGAGCTGATGGAACAGCGCCGGCTGATGCCGCGCGCCGACGCGGAACGAGCCCTGCGAGACTTCCTGATCAAGATGTACGACGAGAGTCGCGCGACGCGCGGCGTCTGACGCGGCCGCCATCCCGGCGTTCACGGTCGGACTCGACGAACAATCCGACCATGCATTCCACTGGCTTCCGCTCACCAGCCTCGGCGTGATCATGCCCGCGATTGCGCACCTGAAAAACTTCGGCCACGCGAACCGAGCCCCTCACGCCGCTGTCGAATGAGCAGTTGTCCACGAAACGCGGACACGTTCGTTCAGAGACTGTTCAGGATCACGGGTTCAGAATGAACCCAACGTTGACGGGAGCTTAAGAAAATGAAACGTTTGATGTTCGTTGCCCTGACGACGGCGCTGCTCGCCGTCAATCCAGCCGCGTCGGCGGATGGCTGGCACGGACAGGGTGGCGGCTATGGCCATGCGGGCCCGGCGGTCTACAAGCCGGCTGCGACGGGCTACCACTATCCGGCGTACGGCTATCGGCCGAATTACGGGCACGGCTACTACCCGTATCACCCGTACTATCCGTACCGGCCCGCCTACTACCCCTACCATGGGTACTACCCGTACCACGGGTACCCCTACTACTACCGCCCGGTCGGCTGGTATCCCTACTACCCGTATCCGTACTACGGCGGCTATCACCACAACAACAATAACAACTCCGACTGGCCGGCCTATCTCGCGGGTGGCCTGATCATCGGTGCGCTGGCGACGAACGCCTACCACCAGTCGCAGACGACGACATATACGCAGACGGCGCCGGCCGTTCCGGTCGGTTCGGTGCAAGGTCGTCATCTGCTGCGCGATCTGAGCGGCAAGTGCTACGAACGGCAAACGGACGCAAACGGCAACGAGATGCGTACGGAATTACCGCCGTCGGAATGCAACTGGTAAACGCCCTGCCTTGTAGCGCTTCGAACGTTTGAGGTACAAGGGCCTACCCCGATTTCGGTCAGGTAGGCCCTCGTGATCAACCGGCGCGACCTCCTCTCCTTCTCTTGCCTCGCGCTCGCCGCAGCCCCGTTCCAACTCCGCGCGGCGGCCGCGTTGCCGGAAGCGACGCTGAAATCGCTCCGCGACTCGCAGACGATCTACATCACTCCGCTGAGAAAAGGCGGTGTCGAGAGTAAGTGCCACGCCGAAGTATGGTTCGCATACGACGGCACGGACATCTTCGTCGTCACGGCATCGAAAGCGTGGCGCGCCCGTGCAATCTCGTTAGGTCTCACGCAGGCGCGCATGTGGGTCGGTGAGTTCGGGGTCTGGCAGCGCGCCACCGAGGCCTTCCGCAAGGCACCCGAACT